>JAHJQO010000044.1 GCA_018819305.1 Nanobdellota archaeon | reverse complement strand
CTAAGCGTCTCAAAAGACGCTTAAATTTATTAATAAGTCTTTCTTCTTTTGCCATTGGGCGAACACCTCAGATGTTTGCCCCCCAGCTAGCCTAACGGCTAGCTGGCTTTATAAAACTTATAGATTCTGGACGGTTCCGTTTTGTTGGGCAGTATCTTAAGTACTTGCGTCATTTGTTTGTGAGCAGAGCTTATTAATTCGTAAGATATGTCATAGGTAGCAAAAACAATCGATAGAGAGCATAATGTTTTTGTCTCTGCGAACTGACGCAAGTGAGCAATGAATTGCGAGCGTACTTAAGACACTGTTTTTGTTGGTGATGAGTTTTGTTTATCAGCTTTCTATTTCCCAGTAAAAGACAACATTTGTGCCTGGTGCTTGGTAGTTTTTGAGGTTTACTGGTATTTTTATTTCAAAATCATATGTACCGTATTTGCCTTTTGTATCTATATTTATTTCTGTGACAAATACTAAGTCTTGGGTGCCATTGTATTCTGTGTGACCATCATCTTTGTCCCATAATATTCCTGTTTGGAAGTTGGTTGTGTTGGTACTGTTGATTACTGGCACATTGTTTATTGTTCTGTTGAATATGCTCATGCTTATGGTTTCTATGGGTGTATCTGTGTCGTCTGTGTATAGTTTTCTGATTGAGTCATTGTAGTTTGTCATGCTGAGATTTGTATCTGTGTCATTGAAGTCGTTTGGTGCGCTGTTGTTGTTGATATCTCTGCTTATGGCTTGCAGGGCTGAGAAACTAATTGTGTTTTCCTGATCTGCTACAAATATGTTTCCTGAGATTTGTGTGATGTTCAGGTAATAGTATAAATCATCATTGTCTATGTTGGATAAGTACATATTGTTTTGCACGCTTCCATAAAAGTAGTTGTATGCGGGCACATGCAGGGTTTTGTATGCTTTGTTATTGGTTTCATTTATTTCCAGTATTGTTCCATTGGTTTCTGTTGGTGGGTCTGCTACTACATAGATATCAAATGGTCCTGGCCCTGTTACTGTCCAGGTTACATTGATGGATGCGTTGGAATGGTCTCCTGTCGGGTCTGATATGTTGGCTGTGAAATTACTATTTATCTGGTATCCTGTTGTGTTAGGGTCTCCTACCCAGAATTGCATTGTTACATTTGTAGCATCTGAGCCGCCGACATTATATATTGTAGCATTTATTCTTATGCTTTCTCCTTCTTTTGGTGATGTGTTGTTGAAGGTTATGTTTGCACTTATTATTCTAAAGTCTGGTGGCTTAATCCATATCTGCCATTCTTCTGATGCACCTATGTTTCCGTAATAGTCTGTGCAGTTCACACTCCAGTTATGCCATCCTGCTGAAGGGATTCTTGGTTCAAAATATTGTACTGGTCCTTCTTGGATGAGCGTTTCATTATCTTCTTCTTCTCCATCAAGATATAGCGTGCAGTTTAATACAGTACTTGTTGTGTCGTTTACATAGTATTCAAATGTTACGGAACTGTTGCTTGAGCCATTGTCTGGCGGACTGTTTAGTGTGATGTTTGGAGGTGTCTGGTCGGGGATAGTTTCAAACATTACATGATTGCTTGTGTTTGCGTAAAGACTTTTTGATGCAAGTGAAACAGCTGAATAGTTTGATAGTAAATATGAATAAGAGTTAAATTTAAAATCAATTATTCCGTCTTCTCCAGTGTTGTCTTCTTGTCTTGATTTGTGTTGTTGTGTTAAGCCAGTATTTCCGCTTATGTTAAAGTCAGTTAACTTGTATGCTGTTACATTCACGTTGTCTATCCACATATCTTCACCGTTTGCATCTGTAGCTGCTCCGTATCTTAGTCTAAAAGTGGATATTAAATAAATTGAACTCAGAGTAATTTCTTGTGTGCCGGAAGTAGGGATTGTATCATCACATTTTTTCCAAACTTCATTAGTCCATGATGCACCGCTGTATAAATCTAATTTTAGGCAATCATCTGATTCTAATCCTGACGCATCCACTTCCCAGTCAAAGGTTAGGTTTGCTGAATCATAGTTTGATAGATTTATTAGGTTGTCTAGAGTGGAAAGGAGTTTATATCCATTTGTTCTTACTGTGTGAGCTCTTTGTGTGTTTATGTCCCATTCATTTCCAGGATTATCCCATTTGCTTGTATCAGGATATGTTCCTGTGTTGAAGTCATCTAAGAATTCATTGTAGTATTTTCCTGTTAATGCTGGATAACTTGGATTTGGTGCGTTTGAGTTGTTGAAGTATACAAAGTAGAGTTCTTCATTATTTGCATTTGCACTGACATCACCTTGGAAAACAATAGTACAGTATGTTGAGTCATCTCCTTCAATTATGTTTACAGTTACAGGTTCTAAATCAACTGACGCTACTCTTATTTCATTTGTGCAGCTGCTTATGTACCCGCTGAGGCCAGTTACACTAACTTCAATATTAATATTGGTTCTGTCTTGTCCTGATGTTTCTGTTAAATATATTGGTTGTCTTCTTTCCCAGGATGTGTTCCACCATGGTTGTGTTGTGTTTCCTAATATTATGTCTGTTTTTGTCAATGTATTTAAAGGGTTATTGTAAAAATCTGTTGTGTTTGTTGAGATGTTTATTGGTTCTCCTGCCTGGTTTCCAATTTCATATTGGATTTTGCTTGAATTTACTTTGACATTCATTGTGTATCTAATGTCTACTGTTATATTTCTTGGTCCATTTGTTGCTGTTCCTATTTGTCCAAAAACATCTGTGCAGTTTATTGTCCAGTTATAGTCTCCATTAACTAGATTATATTTTTCAAATTGGAGTTCTTGGTCTTCTAGTATGGGTCCGGGGTTTATCTGATCTTCTTCTCCATTCCATATGAATGTACAGTTGGCAACTCCTGCTGCAGCATCATTAACACTGTATGTTAAAGTCACATTACCATCTGCGTCAACATTCTCGTTTGGAGGTAATAGAAGGGTTATGTTTGGCGGATTGTTATCTATAGTTATGCTTGTATGGGTGCTGTAGCTTCCATTGTTTCCTAATGTGTCGTTTGCCCAAGCTCTTACTTGATAATTATTTCCATCAGGCAGTCCTATTAAATTCCATTCACAATCATATGTTGGTCCTCTGTCATCATTGCATGCAAAGGTCCATGTGTCTGTTGCGTTTTGCCTGTATTCAAAAGTTACCATGCTTATATTATTTATTCCTGGGTCACTTACACTTGCATTTATAGTATAAGATGATGTTCCTGTTATGTTTTCAAAGCTGAGCGGTCTGTCAAGTGTTGCTGTGGGACCTGTGATGTCGATTGTTATGTTTCTTGTTTCTGAGTTGTTTTGAAAGCCATGAATATCTGTGCAGTTTATGTTCCATTCATAGTATCCTTCTGCTAATATTTTGGTGAAATTGATTGTTTGGTCTTCTTGTATTGGTGAATCAGTTTCATTTATTGCACTGTTGATTATTAATGAACAGTCAGCAACTGTTGATGTATTGTCTGTTACATTGTAATAAAAGATAACAGTGGTATTTGCAGTATAATTATTGTCTGGCGGGTTTTCGAGTTTTATTACTGGTGCTGTTCTGTCAATGGTTATGTTTGTGTGATTATCAGAATTCCCTATATTCCCCATTGTGTCATTTGCATAGGCTCTGAATTCATATGTGTTTCCGTCAGGCCAGCTGCTTATATCTAATTCACAGTCATAAGTTGGGTCTCTGTTATCATTGCATGCAAATGTCCATGTGTCTGTGTTGTTTTTTCTGTATTCAAATGTTACTGTGTCTACTTCTGTTTCACTGTCTGATGAAGTTGCATTTACAGTGAATAAGTCTGTTGTTATGTTTTCAAAATTTATTGGTCTGTCAAGAGTTGTGGTTGGACCTTGATTATCAATTCCAAATAGTATATATGAACTGTTGGTCAGTCCGTTGTCATCAATTATTGTGACTCTTAGATAGCAGGACATTGAATTGTTGTCGCATTGGCTTTGTTGTGCAGTATTCCAAACACAGGTTGCACTGGCTCCATCACAGAGAGTGCCGGGTGAATTGAAATCTGTGTTGTTGTCATATTCAAACAAATAATTGTCAACAGTGCCGTCTGAGTCAAAGCTTAATGAAGCATTTGCTGTTATTATTCCTGTAATCCATGTGCTGTGTTGTGGATAAGAAATATTTGCATATGGATGGTCATTGATTGTCAAATCAACTGTGCTGGAAAATGTTGTTGGGCTGTTGCTGCTGATTGCTTTACATCTTATTGGCCAGATGTTGTTTCCTGAGTCACTTCCAGAAGTAATATTAAATGTGTGAATGCAATATGTACCTCCTTGTTCCATGTCGCCACAGCTGAAATTATCTTCTGCATTTATCAAGTCAGTTGTTATAGTGGTTATATCATAATCACTGCTGGGAATATATTGTGCAAACAAATAAACATTTGAACAGTTTTCAAGCCCAGGGTTGCATGTTGCATTACATGTCATTGTGAAATTATTATTGGATTCAGATTCATTTATTTCAAAATCAACAATTGGGGAAAGCATACTTACAACCAAATCTCCTGCTGCTGTAACAGTCCAGTCTAGGTCTGCTATTAGGTTGTTTTGGTTGCTGGCACTATCATTTGCATAAGCTATTGTCCAGTTATATGTTCCAGAAAAAACAAGCTGGTATTCAACAGAATAAACATTATCGCCATTTGTCTGGTCGCAGGATGTGGTTTGGTCGTCTGATAATGTTATGTTTTCATCAGGTATTGGGTTTGGTCTGTCAATTTTGGCCCATACTTTGTCTGTTCCTGAAAATGTGTCTGTTACTGTTACATTCAGGCAGACATGTGTGTTGATGTCAAATGCAGTGCCATTGATATTTGGATTGCTTAGTTGCGGGTGTGTGGTGTCAACTCCGACAATTCTGCTGCTGGATTGGTTCATATTGTAATTTGTACTGTTATCATAACATATTATGCTCCAATTGTATGTTCCGTTAACAAAATTTTGTGTGAATGATTGTGTTTGCACGCTTTCATTTACCGACGAATTCGTCATGTTAATGCTTCCATTAATTATTAATGAGCAGTTTTCTATTCCTGAACTAATGTCTGTTACATTATAAGTAAAAATTATTGTTCCGTCTGTGTCCCATGCTCCTGGTGCCGGCTCTTTTAGTTTTAATATTGGGTTGTCATTATCAACACAAGTGCATGTTCCTCCTGCGCCACCAACACAGGTTCCCACCATTGTTCCACAATCAGAGTCGCATTCTGTGTCATCACAATAAGCAGGCGCGCTGCCAGTCCATATATCTCCTATTGTAAGAGTGTCGCTGAGAATTGTGCTGGTTCCTGTTCCGCTGCCACAGTCATCACTTCTGTCGCTTGGTGTCAGGCCGCTGTCATAATATATTGTTTCGCTGTCAGCGCATCCTGATGAGCAGGATGCATTTGGTGCTGGAGCAAATTGTCCGCTTTGATTTCCTGATGCAGTGCAGTAATCGCAGTAGTTAGATTTTAGGTTGTTGAGAAATCCTGAAGTCAAGCTTGCTCCTGTTACATCTGCACAGGTTGGATTCCAGTAGCAGGTTCCTGTTGCATTTGGATTTGTTCTGTCTGAGTATCCGCATGAACCTCCGTTATTGTCATTGATGCAAAAGTCTGGTGCTTCTTCATTGTTTTCTGACCATGCACACGCATTGCTGCATGTTTTGTCATAATAACAAATTCCACTATCAAGTTCTGGTGTTGTGCTGTTGCTTGGGTCACATGTTGCTCCGCATCCCATATCACAGTCTGCCACTAGGCTTCCGCATGCTTGTGTTGTCTGGTTGTAAATATAGGAGGTACAGTCTGTTGAAGTGCCTGAGCATCCTCCGCTTATTCCATTTACACAGGTCTGGGCTGCGGCATAATATGCGCAGTATTCTCCTGCATGGTAGGTTGCAGTTTGAGAAGAGGCATCTATATCATATTGTTCTGCGCAGTCAAACAGTGAACCCCATTCATTGATTGTGCTGCAGTTTCTATAATCATTTGTTCCACCTACACAAAGAGTTTCTCCAAGGTCGTAGGAAAATCCGTTGTTGTTATAAACACAATCATTTGTATCTGCTGTACAATACCAGCCAGTGTAACTGTAAGTTGAATCATTCACACAGTATTTGTTTGTTCCGTCGCCGCACACTTCATTGTCTTCTCCACCTCCATAAGCTATGTTTTCACAAGTGTATCCATAAATAATATCTAGTTCACAGTGCTGGGTTGATGCTCTGCAATATCTTTCTAGTGCGCAGTCTGTGTGAGTGTCGCATAAAACATCCAGTTCCATATTGGCATTGTTGCTGTTATTATTTTCTCCTCCTGCTGTGTTGTTGCATGACATGTACAAGAAATCATTTGTTCCATTGCTTGCGCTGAAAGTGTTTGTGTATTCGCAATTTTTTTGAACATTGTTTGTGTAAAATCCACAGTACACTCTGCCTGCTTCCATCATTTGTGTAAAGTTCTCGTCAAATTCACTTAGATAGCAGTAACCATCGACATTAAGTGTGGCATTCACTATTGGAGTCTGGTCGGTAAAAACATAAACAGGTGCGGTGTCTCCGCTTACAGAATTAATTGTTATTGTTGGAGGTCCTGAAAATGGTGTGACTTCCCAGTCATTAATAATTGTTGGTGTTGGGGTGCAATAACTTTCACTGTCGCAGCAAACTGCTTTGTCTCCAGTATTCGTGCCTATATCTATTGATGTGGTTGTGTATGTGCAGTTTCTTGGGTTGCTGGTTCCAAGAGTTCCTTTGCAAATTAAATCGCTTCCTGTTGTGCTGTCATCACATGTTGAAACAGATGCATTACATACCACTAATTTATAACTGTCTCCTGTATCATAATCACTGCAGGTTCCAGAAAATGTTATGTCTTGTTCTGCTTCCACTGGACCATCATTAGTTACGCTTCCTTCGAGAACAGGATAAGAAGAGTAGTCAATCCTGAAGAATACTGCATCAATATAAGTTGTTCCTGCGTTCTTAGTGTAAAGATGTGTTCTTATTGCTGCGTTTGCACTTGAAAATGAATTACAATTCCATGACACAGTGCCAGTAACATCAGAACATGCCAATGGCCCGTTGCTGCCTGGGCAGCTGCTGTTTGCCACAGTATACCATGTTCCTCCTGTTCCTGTTGCTGAGAAATCAACTCCAATACATGAATCAATTGTTGCAGTATACCACCAGTCAACGCAAACATCAACTTTGTTTATATCCATACATCTGTCCGGAGTTAGGTCATTGGTTGTTTGTATTCCAGAGTATTTTTTTGCTGACTGTCCGTCGTTTTGTGTGCTGCCATCTTCAGAGTCAATATTCCATGGTATGGAACAAGCAGTGGTATAAGTGTTATCAGTTGTGGTACTTACCATTTTATAGCATGTTGTTGCATTTACCTGATAGTTTGCAGGGTCTATTGCCATGTACCATGGCCTTGCTTCTGTGAATTCTTTATTTGTATTATTTATATTGTAGTCAATGTAAGAAGGACCGATTTCATATAAATCAGGTGTTACTAATGGAGCTTTTGCTAAATAATAAACAAAAGAATTATTGTTTAGATTAATCCATTTTATCTCAGTATATTCTAATCCTTGGGTAACTAATCCTGTGCCTGCATCAATCACAGTGAAATTCACAGGAAGTCTTTCTGTATAGTTGAAATTGTCTGTGTTGATATATTTTATTAGGTTTATAGAGGAGAAAAATGGTCCTTTCCAGGGATTGATGGTTACAGGTGTTTCTCTGAGAATATCAAATTCATAAAATGTTTTTACTTCAAAGCTTGAAAGCATGGTGCTGTCAACATTGAGTCCTGTTGCTCTTACAAACATTTCATAGCTGCCTTCAATATCTATTCTGTTGTAAGTAGTTTCATATATTCCTCTGCTTATTTCTGTTATTGTTCCTGCGCTTGTTGAGAATGTGTTTGCTATTTCATCAGGCTTGGTTATGGTTAGGGTGACATTTGCATAACTCACAAGATAACCTTCGGTGTCAAGAACTACAATTATTATTTCTGCTGTTTCACCAGGATGATAAATGGGTTTTTTTGTGTTAATGCTTGCCACTCCTGTTTCTGCATATGCAGGGTCTGTTGCATTTATTGTTATGTTATATTCTTGTCTAGGTGTGATGTCTGCAATTTTCTTCCATGAACCCATGCATGATAAGGTAGTCTTGTCCCAGTCTTTGCATTTCCAGAGCTCTGTTCCTGAAGCAATGCTGGTTATTGTTCCTTCTGTATAATCAAGAGAAGATGTGTCTATGAAGAAAGAGTTGATTACTTTTTTGCCTTTGAAGCTGGTTTCTATCTCATTTCTTTTTATGTCTATTTCATCAAGGTCAAAGTTTTCTTCTTGAGTTGAGGTTGCTTTGAGATTATTGAACTGAATTTTTTGTATATTTGCTTTGTTTGGATAAATTTCTATGTTGTAAGTATCATAAGTCTCATCATCATTTGTTATTTGTTTGATAACACGCCCGCTGCTTTCTTTTTTTTGGCCTCTCTTGTCATTTAAGTTGAGTGTGAAAGGCAGCTTTTCTTCTGGAAGAGGAGTTGTAATTGGGGGTATAAGTTCTGTTATGATATTCTCTTGTTCTGGAATTGGTTTATCCTGATCAAATATTTCTTCTGTGACAATAAATTCTGTTGTTGCTATTGGCTTGAAGTCTTTTCTTAGTTCTATTCTGTAATTGCCGGGTTCTTGAGGTATGAATGGCAAGGGACTGTTTATTATGTCGAGGTATTTGAAAACTTCTGTTTCTGAGATGACTGCCAGTTCAAAGTCGCCTGTTGTAGTCGCTTGTGACTGCTCAGAAACATTTGTTTCTGTTGTAGTGATGTATATGAGAACTGGCTCATTCACAAGATATTCTGTTTTGTCTGTTGTGAGAATGTTTTCATTTACTAAATAATATTTGAGCACAGTAAAGCTTACTTCATCTATCAGATTGCCATTGTCACTCAGCCTGACAATATAATCTCCTGATTCTCTTGCATAAAATTCCAGTTCTTGTTCCAGCTCTCCTGAGTATTTGTACACATTTTCTTCTGATAAAATGGTTAAGGAGATGTTTTCTGTTATGTTTGTGATTTTAATCTTGACTATGTCATCCAGGCCGTAGATGCTTTTGTCAAGGGCTATGCTTTGTGCTGATGTGAATGGCAGTAGGAGTATTAATAAAAATAAAAAAGAAGCTGCGCCCTTCCAGAAAGTTTTCCACGCTGAGCTAGAGCGGACGCAGCCCTTAATTGAAAAAACATGATGTTTATTATTTGATTTGTTAGTTGATGAATTAGACGAGAAATTGGATGTTAAATTGGAAAATAGTCTTATGATAAGATTGAAAAATAGAAATGTGATTTTGTATTTAGCTATATCTTTAGATTTATCTCTTAACATTCTGCTCAACGTGGAAATTTATAAATTTATAATAAGAGCAAGTAAAAAATTACTCACCCGCACCCTTTGATATGAATTCTGGAATTTGGAGTTTAAAAACTTTACTTAAATTATTGTTTCTCTGGATAATTAATAACAATTGATTATTCTATATGCTGTGATAATATCGAAAGATTAAAAAACCAAAGAGTTAATAATTGATAATAGATAGTTTAAATAGTATTATTTAAAATATTATATGAAAAGAGGGTGAGGATGGTTAAAAAGAAGAGTTCTGAGAATAGTGAGATTGTGAAGCAACATGATTTACCCTTGTTTCTCTTAAATCAAATTCATGAAGCTATTATAGTCACAGACTTAGTAGGTAGAATCACTTATTGGAATAAGGCTGCTGAAAAGCTTTACGGGTGGAAAGCCAAAGAAGTTCTTGGTAAAAATGTTTTAACACTTTCAACTTCTGTGAGCCATGTGAAATTAGGACAGCAGATTGTGAAGATTCTAAAATCCCGGAGTTTTTGGGAAGGCGAGTACCTTGCAAAAGGAAAAGATGGTAAAGAGTTTTTTAGTTATGTTAATGTTAGTGTGTTTAAGGATTCTAAAGGCAAGAGAAAAGGTTTGGTTGCGGTTTGTAGGAATATTTCTGAGCAGAAGAAATCAGAAGATGAAATGCGGAAGCAAAAGGAAACTGCGGATAGATATTTTAATATTGCTGGTGTTATGCTCATTGCAATTGATACTAAAGGAAAAGTAACGCGTATTAACAAAAAAGGCTGCGAGATTTTAGGATATAAAAAAGAAGAGATTGTTGGCAAGAATTGGTTTGATAATTTTCTTCCAATAAGATTAAGAAAACAAGTGAAAGAGATTTCTAAGCAAATACTTGCTGGTAAAATTAAGCCTTTAGAGTATTATGAGAATCCTGTCTTGACGAAAAGTGGTCAGGAGAGACTTATTGCGTGGCATAATATTGAAATGAAAGATGCAAAAGGGAAGATTATCGGTCATTTGAGTTCAGGAGGAGATATTACTAAGAGGAAAAAAACAGCGGAGAAATATAGGATTTTGTTTGATTCTTCTAGGGATGCTATTATGACTCTTGCTCCTCCGTCATGGAGGTTTACTTCTGGTAATAGAGCTACTGTTGAGATGTTTAGGACTAAGGATGAGAAGCAGTTTGTTTCGTTGGGTCCAGGAGATGTTTCTCCTGAGTATCAGCCTGATGGTCAGTTGTCTTCTGATAAAGCTAAGGCTATGATTATGAAAGCTATGAAGGAGGGTTCTAATTTTTTTGAGTGGACTCATAAGAGGTATAAGGGTGAAAGTTTTCCTGCGACTGTTTTGCTTACTAGAATGAAGTTGGAGGGTAAACAATTGCTGCAAGCAACAGTTAGAGATATTACCGAGCAAAAGAAAGAACACCAAGAACTCTTAAAAGCATATCAATCCAGGTCTGATTTGATTGAGAATGCTCCTTTTGGCGTTATTACTCTTAATAATAAGGGAATTGTTGAATATATTAATCCGGCGATGCTGATGATATCTGGCAGTGATGCAAAGAAATTTATTGGCTTGAATTTATTGAAACTTTCTACTTATGTTAAGATTGGTTTGTCTGAAAAAATTAAAGAATGTCTTAAAGGCAAACCTTTTTTCATAGAAACTGTTGAATATATTTCAAGTTTTGGCAAGAAAAGAAGCGTGAGGAATTTTACTGGCTTGCCTATCAGAGATAAGACTGGGAAAATAGAGCAAGTCACGCTTTTTGTAGAGGATATAACTAAGGTGAAAGAAGCTGAAGCATCTATGAAGCAAAGAACAGAAGAGCTTGAGAGATTCCAGAAAATGGCTGTTGGAAGGGAGCTTGTTATGGTCGAACTTAAGAAGAAAATTAAGGAGTTGGAAGAGAAGTTAATAAGTAGTTAATAAGTAGGAACCTAATAAATCGTCCAGTTGAATGGATGATTTCAATCAAAATAGTCCAATTTGATGGAAACTTTTATAAATGGGTGTGAATAACTCTCAAAGATGGTATTTGAAAACCTGAAAGAATGGAACATTTGGTGGGCCAAAGGGAATATTAAGGACTTATCTGGAATTAATAGAGAAAAAACCAAAGAAATAACTAATTTACTTTCCCTGAAACAAATAAAAACTCTTGCAGGTATCAGAAGAAGCGGTAAATCTACTATTTTATATCAAATAATTGAGAAACTCTTAACCAAAGCAAAGCCAGAGAATATACTATTTATAAATATGGAAGATGAGGCTTTGTTAGAAGCAGATTTTGATAAAATAATTGAGTCATATTTTGAAAATGTTTTTCCAGAGGGAGGAATTTATTTATTCATAGATGAAATTCAACATAGAAATAAGTGGGAATTCTGGGTTAAAACCCAATATGATTTAAAAAAATTTAAACAGATATTCATTTCAGGTTCTTCCTCATCTCTGCTATTATCAGATTATGCTTCTTTATTGACTGGAAGGCAGTTAAGCTTCTTGATTACTCCGCTGAGTTTTAAAGAATTTTTAAGCTTTAAAAAATTTGATTACAACTTAAAGTTTATTACAAAAAGGCAGAAAGCAAAAATCAAGGCTTTATTAAAAGAATATCTTATGTATGGGGGCTTTCCGGAAGTGGTGCTGGAAAAAGAGAAGCATAGAATTTTAGTAGAGTATTATAATAACATTATTGATAAGGATATTATTGCAAGATATAACCTGGAAGAAAGGAAAGTAAAAGATTTAGCAAGGTACATTCTTTCAAACATATCATCTTTACATAGCTACAAAAGATTAGCATCTTTGGTTAGTTTATCACCTACTACAGTAACATCCTACTTAAATTATATAGAAAATGCATTTCTTATAACTCAGGTTCCAATTTTCTCTTATAAAATAAAAGACCACTTACAATATCCAAGAAAAATTTATTGTGCTGATGTTGGTTTAGCAAATATCATCGCCTTTCAATTTAGTTCAAATCTTGGAAAATTATACGAGAATCTTGTTTTTCTCGAATTAAAAAGGAAGAATAATGAGATTTATTATTGGAAATCAAAGCAGCAGGAAGAAGTAGACTTTGTGATAAAGAAAGGGTTGAAGATTAAAGAACTAATTCAGGTTTGTTATAACCTTAATAACCAAGATGTTAAAAAAAGAGAAATAAAAGCCTTGCTTAAAGCAATGAATGCGTTTAAAATAAAAAAAGGGTTAATAATAACAGATGATTTCTCTGGTGAGGAGGAATTTGATAATAAGAAAATAATATTTAAGCCATTGTGGTTATGGTTACTTCAAGGTTGATGAGCTTGAGAAATTCCAGAAGATGTCTGTTGGCAGAGAGCTTCGAATGGTTGAGTTGAAGAAGAAGATTGCTGAGTTGGAAAAGCAGTTGGAAAGTAAACAAAAACAATAAATTTAGCTAATTTAACAAAAGCTTTATAAAGTACTGATAACATAAACTTATCAATCGATAACAAAAAGATATCAAAATGAATACTAAGCTAAAACTGATAACGGTGCTGGACGAGCATAAGAGAGGCGTACATCTTAGAGAATTGTCAAGACAGGTAAAAACAGGGCTTCCAAACATAGTGAGGAATGTAAGCATTCTTGAAAAAGAAGGTGTTGTCATGAAACAAAAAGACGGCAACTTAGTAAAGGTTATGCTAAAACAAGGTCAGAAAACAACAGCATACTTAAAACAGGTAAACACTGAGAAATTTCTTTCCCTGCCAAAAAAGGTGCAATACGCAGTCCAGGACTTAATAAATGATCTTGATGTAAAACCATTATTAACATTAATATTCGGTTCTTATGCAAAAGGCAGCTACACATCTGTTTCTGATATAGACATCCTATTAGTGTTTCAAAAAGTGGAAGATGAAAAACAAATAAAGAATTCTGCAAAAAAAATTAGTATGAGAACCAATACTCTGCTCAGTCCCATATATTTGGATTATAAGAATTTTGAAACCAATTTTTTGGACAAAGAGCATGATTTTTCAAAAGAAATAAGGCGCCAAGTAATAATTATGTCTGGCGTGGAGTTATACTATTCTTTATTATGGAGGTTTCTGAAGTGAAAATTGACATCCAGAGACTGATCGGGAACAAGAATTACTGTGAGAACATATTCAAACATTTCATCAGTATAAATGTTATAAACAAGATTGAGCCTGAATTATTTGGCAGGCATCTTAACAAAGCACTGCACAACCTGGAATTTGCGAATTTTATATTGCAAGAACACGAGCATTCTATAAAAGAGAAGCTAAAAGGAAAGTCGTTTTATGATTGGTGCGTCACAATATTTTATTATTCTATTTATCATGCTTCGCTCGCTTTAATATCCAGATTAGGTTATGAATCAAAGAATCATCTTGCAACAATAACTACACTCATACTATTTTATTATCATAAAGACAATATACTTGAAAAAAAGGAGATAGAGTTCATAATTGAAAAGATGCATCTTGAAAAAGAAGATATTGACACAATAATTGATTCAAAGAAGTTAAGGGAGGAAGCGTGCTACGGCGCAGACAAATCTTTTGAATTGTTACAGGCAAAAAATATGCAGAAGCAGACAGCAGAATTCATTAATAAGGTCAGGGGAGTGCTGGAAGAATAAGAGTTGAAGAAGAATATTGCTGAGTTGGAAAAGCAGTTGAAAAAGAAGTGAAAAAATAAATTTAGCTGATTTAACGAAAGCTTTATAAACAAACTAACTATTATTTATGTTATTGGAATTTTAGCAGGGTTAAAATGTATATAAATAGGTTTTTGGAAAAAGACTTGAAAAAGTATCTTAACAAGAAAGAGATAGTCGCAGTTATAGGAGCAAGACAGTGCGGAAAAACCACCTTGCTGAAACACATATTCAAAAACCTTAAAAACGCGCTCTTTCTGGATTTTGAAGACAGGGAAACCCTTGAATTATTCAACCATGACATTAAATCATTCATAGACCTGTATGTTAAGAAATATAACTACCTGTTCATTGACGAGTTCCAATACGCAACTAAAGGCGGAAAAAACCTGAAATACATCTATGATAACTACAAAACCAAGCTTATAATCTCTGGCTCATCTGCGAGTGCCTTGTCAATACAAAGCATAAAACACCTGGTTGGAAGAATATTTGTATTTAATTTGTACCCATTCTCATTTGAAGAATACCTTAGTTATAAGGAACCAGCAATATATAAGGACATCTACCTGAAAAGAAAGCTAACCCCTCAGATAATACAAAAAATCCTGCCTCATTTTAACGAATTCTGCATATTTGGAGGCTATCCTCGAATCGTGCTGAGCAAAGACAAAAAAGAAAAGCAAACAGTGCTAAGAAACATCTATAATACCTACTTTCTGAAGGAAATCAAAGAAATCCTGAACCTTCCAGATGATTACAAGCTAAGCAAATTAATAAAAGCCCTTGCCCTGCAGGTTGGAAATATCATAAATTATAACGAGCTGTCAGACATCACTGGCTTTAAGCATAATGACTTATTAGAGTATATGAACATACTTGAAAAAACATTTGTGTGTTTGAGAAGCACGCCTTATTACACCAATAAAAGAACAGAGCTTGTAAAAGCTCCTAAAATATTTTTTTTAGATAATGGATTCAGGAACACAGTCTTAAAGAACTTTGTGCCCATCAAGAACAGGCAGGATAA
Source organism: Nanobdellota archaeon (assembly GCA_018819305.1). Lineage (GTDB taxonomy): Archaea > Nanobdellota > Nanobdellia > Woesearchaeales > SM23-78 > SM23-78. Next base: position 39,489 of record JAHJQO010000044.1, on the reverse strand, counting down.
AGGTGCGCTGTATGAGAACTTTGCTGCTTCTGAGATTGCTAAGAAAGGGCATGAATTAAAATACTGGAGGACAAAGTCCAAGGCAGAAGTAGATTTTGTACTTGAAAAAGAATCAGGCATTTTTCCAATTGAAGTCAAATCTGGATTGAAAAATCCAAGATTCACCAAGTCATTCCTTAGTTTCCTTAATAAATATAAGCCTGAGGACGCGTTGATTGTTTCCGAACAAATATCTGGAAGAAAAAACAAGGTCAGATTCAGGCCCATATTTTCAATAAGTAAGCAGGTTTGATGAATAAGTTTGAGAAGCCAGACGAGATGAATAAATTAAGATAAATAATGCTGTTGAGTTAGAGAAGAAGACTAAAAAAGACTTAAAGAGTTAAAAAAGAGGATGGTTGAGCTGAAAAAGAAGATTGCTGAGCTGGAAAAGCAGTTGGGAAAGAAGTGAAAATTGATTGGTGTTATAATTACCAATAAAATGGTAAAATATTTAAATAAAAACGATTTAGTACCAATAAAATGGTAAAACTTGATATTTTGTTCAGAGAACACAAAATTAGCAGGATTAAAGAGACAGAGCTAGAAAGATATACTGATTTTTTCACTAATTCTTATAAAGATAACCTTATGCATGCAAAAGCCAATGTTAATGAATTTCCCAGATGGAGCATAATCTCAGGATACTATGCTATGCATGATATTTCCAAATTACTGATTGCTAAGGTTTATAGATTAAAAATAGAACAAGAAGTACATGCAACAACAATCAAGGTTCTTAGAGAGCTAATTAAGGATAAGGAAACCTTGAAGTTGATAGAGGCAGGCTATGAACAATTTAAGAATTTGGCAAATGAATTAAGCGATGCGAAGAAGGAAAGAGTGAAGGTACAATATTATACAGGAACAGATTTCATTAGAAAAAAATATGAGCGGATGGCAAAGGAATTTATGAGTGATGCAGATATTTATCTGGAGAAAATAAGAAAAATTATGGAAAAATGATAACCGCAATTTTTGATAAGAACATAGTAAAAATTTTAACCTTGGTTTCCATTAGCTCAGGTTCTAAATTTCAAAGAAAAGAGATTAAGGATAAGCTTATAATAAATAATGTTCCTTTAGATAAGGCATTAAGCACGCTGGTTAAGACAGGAATATTAAAACAAGAAAAAAGATTATACTCTATGAATTTTGAGTATAAGCATGCTAATGAAATTTTAAGAATAATAAAAAGTGAACACATAAGATTCAAGGAAGTTCCATTAAAGGTATACTTTGCATTGATAGATTCAAGTGCATCTTTATCCCAAATACAAGGAATACATAAAGCTTATCTTTTTGGCTCCTATGCCAAACTGATATATACTGATAAATCTGACGTGGATATTGCTATTTTTTTTGACCAAGAAAGCAGTAAATTAAAGAAATTAGTTAATCAGGCAATTCACAAAATTGAAAAAAAATATAGTAAAAATATAGAAACACATTATTTTAATAAAAAGGATTTAAAGAAGAAAGACCCTCTTATTAAGGAGATATTAAGGAATAATGTGGTCTTGTTTTGAATTTAAAGAAAAAGGAACTGTTTTGTATAAAAAATGAAATTAGCAAAAAAGAGGTGTTTTGTATTTCTATTTTTAGTTATGTTCCTATTTTCATCTATTCCTGTAATGGCTCAGGAGCAGAAATCAACCTTTGCAGAGGATTCTATCAAGCAGAAAGCAATTGATGTTGCTAGGCAGATTGAAATTTATTTGCACTCTTACCCTGATAAGACTTTGAAAGATTTGCAGGATGATGCTTACTTTCAGGAGATTGCTGTTCAGCCTGTTGGCAAGACAGGTTACACTGCAATAACTGATTATGAAACTTTGACATGCCGGTTTCATAAGAACCCTGCTATTGTAGATGTTGACTTAAGTAATCTGGCTGAAAAACTTCCTGGTTTTTGGGGTGTTATGTCCAGAACTAAGGGCGGTGTTGAAGCTGACGGTGTTTATGATTGGGAAGAGGCTGATGGAAGCATAAAACAGAAGTACATGTATATTGCTATTGTGAATGCAAAAACTGCGGATGATGTTGGTCTGCATATTGCTGCTACTACTTATCTTGATGAATATGAAGAAAAATCAATCTTTTCTAAAGAAGAGGAAAAAGAAAAAGAACTTTTTAACCTAAATTATATTTATTTAATTATTGCAGTTGTTGGTCTTTTAATTTATTTGTTCTGTTTGTTTTCTATTAAAAAAGAGGAATCAAACAAGTCTTTAAAATTCAATTTCATTATGTTTATTGTCTCTGCAATGCTTCTTCTTGTGACTTATGTTGTCAGATTGCATGTTTTTAATTTAAGCACATCCCTTTATTTAATGCGTCTTGTTATTGTCTTTGTTTATCTTTTTGTTTTTTACTATATGCTTTCTGCGTTTGCTGTTGCAAAGCATGAAATCAAAAAACCTGTTTTGTTGGTGATTTATCTTGTCAGCCTTGTTGTTGCTGTGCTGGTCATGTTTACAAAACTGTTTGTCAAAGAAGCAATTATTAATCCTGATGTCATGGCAAAATATGGCACTATTGCGCTTAATCAGGGAATTTTGTTTCCAGTGGCATTACTGGTGCTTGTCGTGTATGTTGTGATTTCTTTTGCTGTTTTGTTAATAGGGCATATTGCAAGAAAAGATAAAAAACTGAAATTCTTTATTTTGGCTTTTCTGTTGTCAGCACTAATGGTTATTCCACACGCATTATCCACACTTGTGTTTAATGCCAGAAACCCAATTATCCCGCTAATTTTTCCCATAATTATGGCAGGTCTCTTTGCAGGGGCTTTATTTAAGTTTGGTTTTTTAAAGCAAAAAACAACCACTGCATTAATCATACTAACCATATTTGCTGTGTTGCTTATCGGAATATTTTTGTTGAATGCATATTTTACATCAGAGAATATGAAAGCACAAGCACAGAAGTCTATGTATAATTCTTTGACTGCTGTGGCTGTGTCAAAAGCAAATCATATTGGAGCAATTCTTGAATCTTACGAAGAAAGGTCTAATCTGCTTACAAGTAAATTAGGGCTGCGTATTCATTTAAAAAATTATCTTGATACTGGTGATGAGGCATATAAAGAGGATATAAGAAATAATATAAAAGAGGTTTTGATTGCTGAGTCTGATATTAAAAGAATTAGTATTGTAGGTTTGGATGGACAGGTTATATCTTCTACTGAGAGTGATTTTGAAGGGAAAGATGTATCTGATAATGATTTTTTTATAAATGGAAAAAAAAGGGCTTATATTTCTGAATTTGTTGTTGAGAAAAGTGAGCCAGTAATTCATGTTTCAGGACCATTAATTTTAGATGGAGAATTAATAGGCGTGGTGGTTGCAGCGTTCGAGGGAAGGAGTATAACTAATATTATGCAAGACGCTTCTGGTTTAGGAGAAACAGTAGTGAGTTATTTGATAAATAAGGAAAGCTATATAATTTCACATTCAAGATTTATAGAAGATGCGTTATTAAAGCAGAAAGTTGACACAATTAATTCAAGAAATTGTCTTTCAATGGAGACTCACCCGGGAGAGCATATAGATCATGATGCTGTGTCTGTTTTTTCTGATTACAGAGGGGTGCCTGTTTTTAGAACTCATGTTTATATCCCTGAAATGCAGTGGTGCTTATTGGTAGAGATTGAAGAAGAAGAATTTATTTCTGAAGTATCAAAAACTGTAGTGAATATGTGGTTATTTACATTTGTATCAATTATATCAATTATTATTGTTGGGTTAATCGCTGTAGTTTTACTGACAAAAAACTTAAGAAAAGAAGTATTACTTAAGACAAAAGAAATAAATGTTATTAATATCAATCTTGAGAAAACTGTTAAGCAGAGAACCAATGAACTTGAGAAACTGACTCATGAACTTGAGCATAGGGTTGAACAAAGAACCAAAGAACTGAATAAGAAAATCAGCGAGCTTGAAGACACTCGAACAGCTATCCTGAACATTCTTGAGGATGTTAATCTTTCCAAGGAAGAGCTTGAGAAATCCCAAAAAGAGATTTTGAAAATCAACCAGGACATTAAAAAAACTAACATTGAGCTTCAGAAAATGGACAAGACCAAGACTGAGTTCATCTCTGTCACTGCTCATGAACTTAAGACCCCTCTTACTTCTATTCATGGCTTTGCAAGTCTGCTGCAGAACAAGAAGATTCTTGAGAACAAAAAGCAAAGGGAATATTATCTGAGTATTATTATGGAGGATGCAGACAGGCTGAAAAAGCTTATCAATGATATTCTTGATTTGTCAAGGCTTGACCTTGGCACTATGAAGTTCATGTTTGAAGAGATAAATGTGCGAGATGCGCTGAAGTCTCTTGTCAAGGAGTTATATATTGCTGCCAGCAAAAAAGGCCTTGTGCTCAAAGCTGATGCTGCTTCTAATGTTCCAAATATCATTAATGCTGATAAGAGCAGGCTTATACAAGTTTTGGCTAATCTTGTGAATAATGCTATTAATTATTCGCCTAAAAAAGGCAGCAGGATAATTGTTTCTGCGTCACGTAAAGGAAGCAAGGTTATGTTTTCTGTCAAAGACACAGGTACAGGCATTCCAAAGAATAGCCTGAACAAAATTTTCAGGAGATTTTATCAGGTTGACTCATCTTATACAAGAAAGGTTGGCGGAACAGGACTTGGCTTGGCTATCTGTAAAGGAATTGTTGAGGCCATGGGCGGCAAGTTATGGGTTACTTCAACTATTGGCAGAGGATCCACATTTTACTTTACAGTTCCCATTCATAGCAAGATGAGCGGAGAAGAAGATTTGCAATTGTTTAAAAAAGATAAGAAAAGATTTAAATAACTTAATTTAGAATTGATTAAGCGATTTCAGTCTTATTTATCGCCTATGACTTTTTTTATTCTGAACACAAATTCATCATTGTCAAAAGGCTTGGTTATGTAGTCGTTAACATCCATGTTTTTGAGAGTATCTTTTCCAACTTCTGAGAATCTGGCCACTGTTACAAAGATTATTTTTAGGTTCTTGGTTTTTGGGTTTTTTCTGATTTTTTCACAGGTTTCCCTTCCGCTCATGCCAGGCATCATCATGTCAAGAATAATAAGGTCTGGCTTGTTTTTTTCCAGCATCTTAACGCCATCTTCGCCGTTGAAAGCACTGATTATCTTGTATCCTTCTGCTGCAAGAATTGCTTTTTCAAGCTCCACCATATGTGGTTCGTCATCCACAATTAGAATTGTTTTTGCCATTAATTTCACTCACACCTTAGTATTTTAATAATCTTTTAATATCCTTTGAATATTATATTAATATTATTTTATTCTATTTCAAATGTCTTATCTGCAAATAGGTTAAGGTCATTTATTAATTTTTTGCTTTCTTTTGCATAAATGCCCTTTTCTTCAAGAATAACAAATATTTTATTGATGTCCTTTTGGTGCTCATCAGTTATTAATTCGTGTGTAAACCTGACAATGTCAAATGTTTTTTGATATATGAGTAGGGTTGATATTGTATCAAATATGGCTGCTGTACACTCGTTTTTTTTCACAGCTTTTTGAATTGTTTTCTTTATATCCTTTAGGTTTTCAAGTCCCTGTACAAAATAGCAATTATTTACTGGCTTTAGCTTGTAATGAGGACTGCTTACAGTATCCACAAATGTGAAGTTGTCATGATTGATTCTCTGGTTTTTTAAGTTGTCTATGACTTCAGCATATGGTTTTGAAAGGCAGACATAGCAAATGTTTGTGCAATGGTCTTGCACTCTTTTTATTACCTTGTTTGTTTTTTCAGAGAAATCATTGTTTTTTAATAAGAAAATAGCTAATCTATTTTGTGTCTTATCTAGGCACCTTACCATTTTCATCACATTGTTTGCATGAGTTTATGTCTTGTGTATGTTCTGTTTGTGTTGCACTTCATGCTTCTATTTCTTTTTCTCTTGCTAAGTTTACTGTGTGTTTAATTTTCTTGATTTCCTGAAAATCATTCTTGTTAACAACATAAATAAATATAGCTTTGCTAGGGGTATCTATTCTTTGGCAGCTAACAGGTTCGTATATTTGCAGGTCTTTTCGTAAGCTTCGGGGGATTAGAAAATATTTTGTTGCTTCGTTTTTTCCTCTGCGGGATATGTTTGTTTTTAAATCAGCAATTTTTTCAGAAAATACATGTATATTATCAATTTCCCCTTTTAATTGCACTAGTTCTTCGTAGTTAAGTTCTGTTTCAATGATGACTTTTTCATCTTCTCTTCTTGAACTAATTATGCTTCCCATAATATCACCCTAATTACCTTTGTATTATTACTTCTATATTATTTTTCGGATAAATTTTGTACTTTTTTGACCAAATCAATACGTTATGGATAAATTATGATAAATACATTATATATAGATTTTTATCACATTATGTATATGTATGTATTTTAGAAAGATATTTAAATAAAATCAGGTTTTGCTTTTTTAGGGGAAACTTGAGAGGTGATTGAAAATCAAAAGAAAAGTTATTCTGCACGGGCCATCTACACTAACAGTTTCTTTGCCTTCAAAATGGGTAAAGGGCAATAACATAAAAAAAGGAGACGAGATTAATGTTGAAGAAGCAGGTGCAATGCTGAAAATTTATTCTGGAGAAGCAAATCTTTTGACAAAAAAGACAAGCATTGATGTGTCTAATCTGGATTCTCAGTCCATAAGAATTATGATTACTGTCCTTCACAAATCAGGATATGATGAAATTGAAGTTAAATTCAAAGATGCAGGCACTGTAAAGGTTATTCAGGAAAGAATTAATTCTCGGTTGATAGGATATGAAATTATTGAGCAAAAAGGAAATTATTGTGTTTTAAAGAATGTTGCAGGAGATAATTTGCCTGAATTAAATACATTGATAAGAAGATCTTTTCTTGTAGCGCTTTCAATGGCTAACAACAGCCTGGAAGAAGTGAAGAATAGTGACATGAAAAAACTTAAAGAATTGCTTGTACTGGAAAAAACTAATAATAAAATTGTTAATTACTGTCAAAGATTACTTAATAAGAAGCCATACAAAGATGAGAAGACTGTTTTCACTTATCTTATTATTTGGCTTATTGAGAGCATTTGTGATGATTACAGGGATTTGATTAATGTTATTCTGAACCAGCCGAAATTTAAAATTAGTCCTGTTGCTCTTAGATTATATGCTGAAATCAACAACCTGTTTTCTGATTATTATAATTTCTACTATAAATATTCTGATAAGCAGTTTGAAATTATGCAGCACAAAATAATTGAATTAAAACAAGCATTAAATAAAACCAAGTTTTCAAATCAGGAAATTGCGTTTCGACCGTATTTTTTCAGCATAATTAACAGACTGTTTGATGCTTTGGGTTCAACAGTAGGCTTGCATCACTGAATAGAATACGCTGCTGAAACTTAGATTATTTTTCTCATTCTTACTGAGATCTTTTTGAACCACTGCTCGAGCTGCCATTTCAAGGCAGTGTGGTGTGTTAATGAAGTCACAACCAGAATAGTTTGGATTTTCAAGACAAACTACTGCCATTCTCAAGTTTCGAAAAATGCGGCCTTGAATGAGTTGTTCATTTGGATTTCTTATTTTTCCACCATAGCTTTGGAACATCTCTGAAAAATACTCTGCAAGAACATTTGTTTGAATAAAAGGTATGCCGGGCATAAGGAAATCTATAGCACGGCTGAATTCATCCAGTGGAAAACTTCTCATGTAAAAATCATCCAGATCATATGCATAGATTCCTTCTTCTACAAGATCTTTGATTGTACTTTGTTTCTGTTCCTGACGCAGGAATTTATCAGAGAGGAGAATTTCTTCCTGGTTCTCATGCATGAGGTAATTAAAAGGTGTTCCGTCTCTGACCGGATATGTGGCTGTTTCATCCAGTACGCTAAACCATTCTGCAAGTTCTTGTTCCTGTTTTTCACTTAATGTAAAAGATGAGCCTTCTATTTCTCTTGCCTTGGCAATTATTTCCAGAACTTTGTCTTTGTGATAAGGGATTTTTGGCTTGGCTGGCAATTCATAAGTCCTGGTTATTGAGAAGGCATTATCTCTGAGAAGTTTTTTTACTGTTGCAGATACAATAAATTCTTTTGTTCTTTGATTTCCTGGCGTTGACATAAGCATTCTGTAAAAATCTCCTATGTGGGAACCTGGTATCCTGTCTGGAGCCAGGTATCTGTCATAGAGCCTTGGTTCCACTATATTTATAGGATAATTATCTTTAATTGCCTCTTTTTTGAGGGTGTGATATGCTTCATGCGGAATTCTTGCAAGCTCAGGTGTTAGGAATTTGGTCACTTCCAGAATCTGCAAGATGTTTTTTCTTTCTTCCTTTGTAGGATAAATGGAAGTATAGCTGGTCTTGTTTTTTCTGTCTATTGTAAGATAAAAAGGAATGTTCTGAATAATATCCAGCTGTGATGAGACAGCATCTAATATGTTGATGATTTGATTGGTTACGCCCGGAAGAGGGGTTTCTCCTGGCTTTGTTTTCTCGAAAATATATCTTCTAAGCGTTGACAAATCCCTGTCAAAATTAGTTTCAAAACCCATGCGTTCTCTTAATCCTGATTTTTCTTGATAATATTTTCTAAGCTTTCTTTCGTGTTCAAGTTCTTCTTCCAGCTTGACCACCTGTGTGAGTTGTTTTTCAAGTTCAATTACTCTATCTTGCAGATTGCGCTTAGATTTTCTCTTTTTTGTCATTATATAATTGTAATTCTTGAGGGTAATATAAACTTTTTTCTTTTTTTATAGGATAAATTTTGTTTTCTTTTATCCTGTTTATGTGGTGGGGTTTAAAAAGGGAAACAATGCTTTTCTTTACTTAAACAACAAAAAAGCAGTAGAAGATTGGTGGAATTTTTAGATATTTTTTATTTCTTTTGGATTTTGTCGACCAGACTCCGAATTGAGGGGGTCGAATTCAAATTATATGCTACTATTGTAAAATATACATATGTATATAATGTGATAATAATACATATATATCTGACTAAAAATAGGTTATCCGAAAGAAAGGGATTTGGCTAAAATTAGATGTTAAATTATCCAGTTTTAGTTTCAAAAAATAACAAACAACAAAACATAGACCGAGGGGTGAGAATATGAAGAAAATAGCAATTGTAGCTATAGCTCTGTTTGTCTGCGCCATTTTATTAGGCGTGGGTGGAGTGTTTATAGCAGGAACTGGAAGTACAGCAAGTATTGGAACAGTGGGAGAACACAGTGGTGGAAGCGCGTCTTTTTGCGATCCAATGGTTGATCCCGGTTGTCCTCCTCCTTGTACACCGTATCCTGGTTGTCTTCCTGGAGGTCCTTAAATTTTTTTTATTTTTTCTTTTATGTTATTTTTTCTTTAGAATTTCTTTGATTATTCGTAAATAAATCATATCTGATTCAAGATATGTTCCGCCTGCATAATTAGGATTGCCTATTGCAAACCTGCATTCTTTTATTAGTCCATATGGTTGTTCTTTTGACACTGGCAGACTGTTCTTCCATGATATAAACTCTTTTGAAGCAAGATTTTTTAGAATTTTGAATTTGACATCATTTAAATCAATATTTTCAAAATTCGAATTTGATTTACTGTAAAGTTGTATAGCTTCTAGAAACCTTAAGGTGGCAATGTTGTCAATGGGATTCTCCTCATTATTTGTATGGCCTTTGTTTAGGTAATATTTTGAAATCATTGAATCATGGCTTTTTGAGACGTAATGTACAATCATGTCTTGGATTGTTGAGTCATATTCTTTTATTTTGCTCTTCAGACCATCAAACTCCTCTTTTTTAATGTTTTTTTCTAAATCATTAAAATTTGCAAGAAAAGTGGATGCAGCCTGTGATTTTTGAATTCCATTATTTCTAAGATTAATTATATTTTCAAGCAAATTCTTTTTGTGAATCAAGTCAGTTATAAGTCCTGCATAGTCTTTGCTTTCAGCTTGTTTTTTCCATTCTTCTGATTTTGCCAGCTGATTCAGTCTGGCATCACCATCATTTAATATTATTTTCAGGTATTGTTTTGTGTTTTTGATGGTATCGCTATATTCAGTGGAGAATTGAGTAAACACTTGTTCTTTGAGATTAAGTGATTTAAATCCATAACAAAGCAGTTCACTGATTTCACGGTCTAGTTTAGGACTTACTTCTTCTTTATTCTCTGCATCATTAGCTCCATTCCAATTAATGAATTTATTATAAGGATTGTATCTTTTTTCAATTGCTATTTTAATTGCCTTAGTATAGTTAGAAACTATCTTTTCAATTTTTTCTTGATTTTCAGGATTGTTATATTCTTCAGGATGATTCTCTTGTAAGTCATTAAATACTATGAATGCAGGTGTAAAAAATCTTTGCATCACAGTAAGGCGTTCATCAGATGTGAGTGCATTTCCAGTTTCTTTTTCTTCAAGATAAAGTCCTTCTGCATATTGAAAAAATATATCCAGAAGTTTTTGTCTTGATGCTTTTAATTTGTCTTTCTCTTTTGCTGAAGTTGCATTTTTATATCGCTTGTCAAATTCTTCAAATGCATAATATGTGATTGAAATTGGATGGCCTGCAATTGTGCTGTTTCCCTTTAGAAAAAGACTATAATCACCTGTGCTTGCTCCTGAAGCAGTAGAAGTTGCAAACGGATATATTTCCAGGTTATGTGTGTTTCCTTGATGCGCATTTTTTTGCGATTCAATTTGAGGTATAAGTCTTGTTTCCAATATCCATTCATAACGATCATATAATTTTGGTTCCAGTTCTCTTAGTAAAGGAACTAGCTTGTTCCAGTTATTTATTTCAGGCTTTTGTATTTTGTCAAGCATGGAAAGAATGGATTTTTGATAAGCAGCATTTTTATTGATTAGATGTAATGTTCCTCCTCCTCCAAGCAAAACAATTGCTGTTCCTCCTGCAATTAGTTGGATAAATTTCCTACGGGGCATGTCTCTGATTTTCACGCTCTCGCCTTTGCTGTAACTAAGAAGAACATTATAGAACTCCTGAGCATCACATCTGTCATAAGGTTTTGGCTGCAATGCTTTTCTGATGATTCTGGAAAGTGGACTGTAATCTTTTTTGTTGAGTGCCTCTAATAGTTTTTCTTTTTCCAGAGGCTTTTTGTTTATATCATTAAGTCTTGTGAAAAGGCTTTCTGGTCCAAGGAAATCATATGGTATTTTGCCTGTGAGCATTTCAAAAGCAGTGACTCCGAGCGAGAAAACATCTGTTTTTTCATCAACATCTTTTGATGAATCCATTTGTTCAGGAGACATATAAGCTGGAGTTCCAAAATTCTCTCCTGCCATTGTCTGAAAGGTCTGCATTACCTGAATAATATTTTTTGAAATTCCAAAATCAAGAATCTTGACAATTCCTTGTTCATTAATCATGATGTTGTTTGGGTTGAGGTCTCTGTGCAGTATTTTCTGGCTGTGCAGGTACTGAAGCCCGTCTGCTGCCTGCAAAAGTATTGGTGTGGCTTCTTCAGGCGAGAAAACTTTTTTTTGCTCTAATATGTGCTTTAGTGTTTCTCCTTTTACATATTCTGTAGCTAAAAAACGCCTGCCTCTCATTTCTCCTGTTGTATATAGCTTAATTATATTGGGATGGTCAAGCCTGGCTGTTATTTTCCCTTCTCTGACAAATCTTTGCTCTATTTCCTGCAGTCTTTGCTTTAGGGTTTCGTCCAGAGAAGCTGAGGTTTTCAGCACTTTTAAAGCAACTTTTCGCTGAGTATTTTTGTCAGTGGCAAGATATACTTCTGATGTGACTCCTTCTCCTATTTTTCCTTCTATTTCATATACTATTTCATCTAAGAATTGTATGACTTTGCCAGGTGAGAAGCTGGTTTTTTCTTGTGGGCGGGTCTCTACCATGATAATCCTCTGTTTTATTAACTTCCCACCCCTTTAATGAGCAGTACTTGTTTAGAATATATATAATTTGCTGTTAAATTGCACAGAATCTGAAAGAATTTCAAGTAAGTTTGCTGCTTAACTACAGCTCAACAACACTGTCAACAAACATAGTGAGGTCTTTTACAAGCGTTTATTTTTATTTTATCTCTGCATAAAATGCTATGCTGTTGCCTGCAGCATTATAGTTCCTTAGCAGTGCAGGCACTTTTATTTCAAAGTCATATATTCCTCTGCTTCCTTGTTTTTGCTCATTTATTTCTGTAATGAAAATTATGTCCTGGGTGCCATTGTATTCTGTGTGGCCATCGCTTTTATCCCAGAGTATTCCTGTCTTGAAATTCGTTGTATTGGTGCTATTGATTATAGGCACATTGGTTATATTTTTGGTAAACACAATAAAGTTTTGTGTCTCTTTTGGATTATTGTTTGTTGTGAAAGTTGTGTTTACAGAGTCAGAGTAACTAGTTGAACTCAAGGCAGTATCTATTTCTTCAAAGTCATCTGTTACTGAGTCATTGCTTGTATCCCTGCTTATTGCCTGCAGACTGGTAAAATCAGGGCTTGCTTCCAGGTCAGTCACATATATGTTGCTTCCAGTGGAATTGCTAATGTTCCATTGGAAGATTGAAATGTTAATGCTTTGTTTTTCCAAATCTATTATACTTGATATGTTGCCTGCATAAACCTGATAAAGCTCAACACCAAATGAGTTGTTAGCTTTGTTGTTGTTTTCATTTTCTTCATCAATTGTTCCATTGGTTAATGTTGGAGGGTCAACAACTACAAAGATGTTGTTGGTGCCTATGCTCACATTATAAGTTACATTTACTGTGAAGTTAGCTCCATTGTTTAGCGTAGATATTGTTTTATTGCCATTTATTTTAGTGCCTCCGCCGTCAGGGTCACCATTCCAGAATTGAACTATAACATCTGAGGCAGGGCTGCCTCCAATATTGAAAATATTTGCATATATTGTAATATTTTTGTTTTCTTCTGGAGAGCTGTCATTAAATGTAATATTGCCTGTGTTGATGACAAGGTCAGGTGCCAGTATTGTGAAATTCCAAGTCACGCTGGTGTTTTTGTTGCTTGCTAAATCAAGGCAAGTTACATTCCAGAAATAGGTTCCTGAAGTAAATCCACTCTTAGTTATGTTCTGTAGTGTGTCGTTGGTTGCATTGATGTTAAGCTGAGTCATTCCATTGCTTATTGTCAGGTTGCACATTGTATAATCTGCCATATTGTCTGTTATTGTGAAATTAAATTGTACACTGTTGGTGTCAAAGACCTGGTCGTTGGTTGGTTTTGATATGTTTATGTTTGGTTTGACTGTGTCGACATAGATGATTATGCTTGAGCTATTTGCTGAGTTGCCGACGTCGTCTGTTGCTTGTAGTATTATTCTGAAGCTTGAGTTGCTGTTGGTTATTGTTAGGGTGTCGCTGTTTGGTGTGTTATTGTTTGATGTTCCTGTTGTGTCGCTGCTGCTGTTGACGTAGAATGTGTAGTTGATTGGGTTTGCTACGTTGTCTGTTATTATGAAGTCTATTGATGGTGAACTGGTGTTGAACCATGTGTAGTTGGTTGTGGTTATGTTTGGTGTTGGTGGTGTTTGGTCTATGGTTATTGTCCAGTTTTCTGAGTTGGCTTCTAGTTGTTGGGTGGTGTTGTCGTAGCATTTGATGCTCCAGTTGTATTCTGCTTCTGCTAGTGTTATTGTGAAATTGTTTTCTGCGTTGTTGGTTATTTGTGGTGGTGTTTTGGTTGTGTTCCATTCTCCGTTTAGGTATAGTGAGCAGTTTTCAATTCCTGTGTCGTCGCTTACATTAAAGTATAGGGTTTGGCTTGGATTGTTTGAAATATTATTGTCTGCGGGTTTTGTCAAGTTGACAATAGGTGGTATGAATATGTTGAATGATTTTGTTTCGCTGGTGTTGGTGTTGCTTGCATTGTCCCAACATGTCACATTCCAGTAATGTGTTCCTTCTGCAAGGTTTGTTGCTGTTGTTGAATAAGGTGAATTATTTCCAATTCCAGTGTTATTTAGCAGGAAGCCGTCATCTAATGTTAAGTTGCAGTTAAGAGAGCTTGCCATGTTGTCTGTTACTGTGAAATTCAGGTCAACACTTGAAGTGGTGAAATTAGCATTTTCTTCTGGAGAAGTTAAATTGATGCTTGGTTTTGTTGTATCAACATATATTTTTAGTGTGTAGTTTGCAGAATTATTCACATCGTCAGTTGCCTGGATTGTAACATTATACTGGCCGTCTCCAAGAGAAGTGAAAGTTTTATTTGTACTTGTTGCATTGCTTATGTTTCCTGATGACTGGAACGTGGTGTTAAGATAAGTTGAGTAGTTTATATTATTGTCAAGACTGTCTGTTATGTTAAAGTATACATTTGGATTGCTGTGATTAAACCAGGTATGGTTCCGGGTTTCAAAGTTCACTGTTGGAACTGTTGTATCAATGATAATTATTAGTCTGCTTGAGTTCTTGCTTCTGCTGAGATTGTCTGTGGCCTGCACAGTTATGTTGTGGCTGCCGTCACTCAATGCTGTCAGGTCAAATGCAATACTTATATTATCTGTTCCGCTGTCTGCCTGACCATTAGGTGTTCCGTCTACATAAATTGTATAGTTAATTGTTCCTCCTGTATAATCCTCCATAGTGAAATTTATCTCTGGAGTTGTATCATTTGTTGTTGTCTGGTTTTGTGGTGAGTTAAAATATGCTTTTAAGATGCTTATGTTTTTAGATGCATTGTTGTTAGTTTCATTTAATTCTGTGATTGCATCGCTTGGGTCAATAATTATCCAGATTGTATGATAACCAGAAGTTATGTTCCAGATTATGCTGGCAATTGTGTTTGAACCTGCTGTGATTGTTATTGTGTCATTTCCAATATATGTTCCTGTTGCCGGGTTTCCATCCCAGAAATCTATAACAGCATTATTTGCGTCACGTCCTCCAATATTAAATATGGTTGCATTTATTGTGATGTTAGTGTTTTCATCTGGGTTGGTATTGTTGAAAGTTATGTTGCCTGTTGTTGTTATAAGGTCTGGCTGAGTGATTGTAAAGTTTCTGGTTTCGCTTGTAGCATTAGTGTTCAGGTCATCCCAGCAGGTTACATTCCAGTAATGTATGCCGTCGCTTAGATCGTAGAGGGTTGTGTTAAATACACTTCCACTCAATGCAATTATGCTGGCATTTCTTGAGCTTACAGGATCTGAAACAGAAAGATTACATGTTATGCTTGTGCCTGTGAAGTCTGTGGCTGTCCAATTAAATAATATGTCATCATCATTGTATAGGTTTTCAGGGTCTGGCTTGTGCAGAGTAATATTCGGACCATAGAGGTCTATGTAAAGAGTTTTGCCAGTTGAATTAGTGCCTATGTTTCCGCTCGGGTCTGTGCAATTGACAGTCCAGACATATGTTCCATTAGGAAGATTATTTACAGTGATGTTGTTTTCCTCACTCTCGTTAACTATTAGTAGAGTTTCATTTAAATCTCCGTTTAATATTAATGTGCAGTTTGCAATGCTTCCTGAATTATCTGTTGGTGTGAAAAAAAAGCTTATGTTCTGGCTTGTTGTCCGATTGTTTTGTTCTGGGTTTCCGAGTGCTATTTTTGGCGGAGCCTGTACTGTGAAGTTCTGTGTTGCTGTTGTGTTTTTATTGCTTGCAGTATCCCAGCAGGTAACATTCCAGAGGTAAAGGCTGTCATTCAGGTTCTGCAGAGTATTGTTGTAGTATGAATTATTGTTTACAGGTATGTTGCTTATGTTTATACTCCCATTTATTGTCAGATTACAAGAAACATTATCATCAATGCTGTCAACAACTGAGAAGTTGAACAATACATTTTCAGATGTCAGCAATGCTCCAGGGCTTGGCAGCAGCAAGGTTGCAATAGGTGGTGTTTGGTCTATTGTGAAATTCCATTCTGAAGGTGCATATGTGTTTTCATCCTGGTCAGTACAGTTCACAGTCCAGTTGTAGTATCCTTCTCCAAGACCGATTATGTCAAATGAATTATTATCATTAGTGTCAACGTTATCATCATAGTATCCTGAGTATGTGCCATTGAGATATAATGAACAATTAGGTATCACATAATCATCTTCTGGTAAGTATGTGAGATTTACATAAGTCGCATTTGTGAAGTTTCCATTAGCAGGACTTATTAATGTGACATCGGGTGGAGCAATAATTGTAAAATTCCATGTGTCAGTGATATTGTAGTTGGTTGCATTATCCCAGCATTCCACATACCAAGTATAGTTTCCGTCAGGATATGTTTCATTGTATAGCTTTGGAGTATCATTTTGTACTGGCAAGTTGAGACCAACAGGGGTTCCGTCAACACTCAGATTACAAGTCATGTTTAAGGAGTAGTCATCAATGGCTGTGAAATTAAATTCAATTCTGTTTCGAGTGACTGTGTCGTCGTCTCCTGGATAATTCATTTCAATTCTTGGTGCTTTGAAGTCCAAGGTGAAATTTCTAGTCTCACTCCACCCTGGAATTAGATCAACATCAATGCATCGCACACTCCAGTTATGTTTGCCTTCGATGCCAAGGGTTATCCAGAAATAATTATAATTATCAGGGTCTATGCTACTGTTAGTCTCGTTTTCTTGTCCGTCAATATATAATGTGCAGTTTTGGATGGCTGCTCCTGCCGAAGGTATATATTCAAACATCAAGTCTGTATAATTCATATTTTCATTTGGGTCTGGGAAAGTGAGTTCTATACTTGGCGGAGTACTGACATTAAACCATAGGGTTTCACTTGTGTTATAGTTGTTGGCATCATCATAACATATTATGCTCCAGTTATATCGTCCATTTGGAAAATTTTTACTTATAACAGTTTGGTTGCCTGCTTCTGACGGAATACCCGACTGGTTGAGGTCTCCTCCGATGTAAAGGTCGCAGCTAAGACTTGTGTCTAATGTGTCATTGGCTGTCCAGTTGAAATCTACTTGTGTCTGGTTTACTTGTTCATCTGGTCCTGGGAAGTTAAGGATGAGTGTGGGGTTTGTTGTGTCGACTGTGAAATTTCTTGTTAATGATACATTAGAATTGAGATAGGTACCATTATCAACGCAGCCTACATTCCATGTGTGATTGCCTTCAGGTATTTTTCCGATCGTGAAATTATTTTGCACGCCATTGTATATTGTGATGTTTGTTGCATTTGGATCTCCGTCAATATATATTGTGCAGTTGGTAAATCCATCATTATCGATTGGCGTGTAAAAGAAGGTTATGTTTTCATTTGATACATTCCACTGCGCAGGGATATTGAGGTTAATATGCGGGCTTTCATTAATTGTGAAGTTTCTGGTCTCGCTGATATTCTGACGCGTGGAGTCATCTGTGCAGGTTACATTCCAGTAATGGAACCCATCTAATATATTGTTTATATTTACCAGTTCTGGCGAGGAGTTTGTGGCTGTGTCATTACTTTCTGAATTTCCGTCGATAAATAATTCACAGGACAGACTTAAGTCAATTGAGTCGTATGCCGTGTAGTTAAATGTTACATCTCCATTTGTGAAATTTTCAGTTGGTATGGGCTCGTTTAAAAATACATATGGGTCTATCAGGTCTATTGTAAAGTCCTGCCAGGCTGCTGTATCATTTAAGTATCCTGTGTCAATGCATGTGACTGTCCAGTTGTGGTCTCCTTCGGAGAGCAGTATGCTGAAATTGTTTAGTTCATTGTTTGCAATGCTGGAGTTGGTTTCGTTTTTCTGACCGTCGATAAATAAGGTACAATTCAGGAATCCATTGTTGTCTGATGCATTGTATTGGAAAAGCAAGGGGCTTGAATCATTTACATGGTCTGGTGGAGGGAATTCCAGTTTAACTGTTGGTGTGCTGTCTTGTATTGTGAAGTTTCTTGTTTCGCTTATATTTCTTCGGCCAGATACATCTGAACAATTCATGTACCATGTGTGGTTTCCTACTGAAAGCCCTGTGACTGTTTGGTTTGCAGGGGTTGCTTGAGGAGAAGTCATTCCTGTTTCATTTATTGCTCCATCAATATATAAATCACAATCAAGATTTTGATTATAATTATCATTGGCTGTCCAATTGAAATTAACTGTTTCATATCCTACTGTGTCCCATTGTCCAGGATAGTTTAGGAATATCCATGGATCTGTCAGGTCTATGTAGATTGTTCTTGGCGTGTCTGTTCCTGTGTAGCCTCCGTTGTCTGTACAGTTTACTGTCCAATTATAACTGCTTTCAGTAAGTCCAGTTACAGTGAAATTGTTTTCTTCATCATTAACTATTTCTGCAGTATATTTTGTGTCATTAATACTTCCATTTAATATGATTGAACAGTTGGCAATTTCTGTGAGTTCATATACATCATAGAAAAATGTTACTGTGCTGCTGTCAGAGTAATTAAAGTCTGCTGGTCTTGTCAGGCTTACATCCGGGGGCAGGGTATCTCCTACAATTATTCGCCTGAGAGTTGTGCCTGTTGCACTTGAGTATTGTGATTCAGCATAACACCGCACATAGTTTGTTGAGGGCTGGCTACCATTAATTAAATATGTTTCATTTGTTGCACTGCTTATGTTTCCTGTGATGTGAGGATTGGTTTCACTAGCACCTAATATTATATTTCCTGATGAACTTATATTTGTCCAGGGATCTGCTGAGGTGTTGTATTGAACATATGTCTGTGTGTTAAGACAGGTTCCGTCAATACATGTAACATTACATGTTTGATTGTATGTTTCTCCCTGGCTAAGAATTAAGTTTTCAGTTGGCTGGATTAAATCTACTTGAAGATGACCCAGGGTTACAAAGTTCTCAATATTTACATAAGAGTTGGCGTGGTCAAAGTAGTGGGTGACATCATTTAACTGGCCTGTTTGAGTGTTGTATATGTTTATTACTAGTTTTAGCCTGTCAGTTCCTGATAGCTTAATGTTTGATGAAGGACTACATGTGGCTTCTGTTATTACTGTTACTTGTGTTCCACCGCCCCGGTCATCTCCGTTGCTGCAAACTTCTGTCATGGAACCGCCTGCGTGCAATACATATAAGTGCCAGCTGACTTCTGCTTTTGCTTCTGCAGCAGCAAATGCCATTCTGAAAGTAACTGTGGCGCCACTGCCTATGAATGCTCCGTCTCCACCAATATAAGGAGAAGTGGCGTTGAGAAAGTTTAGAGGTGTCACTGAAGGAAGATTATAGTATAATTGATTTTGAATTCCGTCAGTCTGGTTTTCCAGTGAGATGTCTGCTGCTGTTCCGCTATAGTTTGCGGTTCCTGTTTCATACCATCTGTCAGTCCATATTCTTCTGGCCAGAGTAACATTAATGGTTCTGTTTTCTGATTTATTGAGATTGTTGACCAAATCATAACACCATACTGCCCAGGTGTGTTCTCCATTGGCAAGAGATGTGGTGAAGCTTTGGCTTGTGTCTCTTGTGACAGAAGGCTCTGTCTGGTCGATTTCACCGTCAATTATAAGGGAGCAGTTTTTTATCCCATATGTGTCTGAGACATTGTAGTAAAATGTTATTGCTGCTGCTGATGTTTCATTTTCGTCTTCAGGGCTTTCTAGGTTTATTGTTGGTTCTGTTGTGTCTATCAAAAAGGTTTTGTTGTTTGGCGCCCATTCCATATTTGAGTCGCTGTCTTCGCAGTAAACATTCCATAAATAATATCCATCACTGCTAAAGCTTTGGTTGAAATAATTTGGCTGGTCGTTTTGTGGTGTTGAGTTTGTGCTTTCATTTGTAAATACTCCTGTTCTGTTGGTGTAAAGTGTACAGTTCTGGAGTGTGGCTGTTGTTGATGGTGTGTAGTTGAAATTAATGCTGCTATAGTTGAGGAGGTTTCCGCTTGGCCAGTTAAGGGTTACTGTTAGATCTCCTGGCATTGTGTAGTTCCAGGTATAACTCATGCTTGTAAGGCTTATGTTTGTGGTTGCAGTTTTATCTGACTTTCCACCAGCATCAACAGTTATTTCAGAACTTAAATAAACATACCATGTGCATGTGTTTGCCCAGTCGTCACAACTTACCTCATCAAAAGCATCACTGCCAGAACTGACTAATGTATTGTTGAGCCAGGTTGTGCTTGTTGTGCTTGTTGTGGTTGATGAGCCTATTGTTGCAGCATTTCCATTGCCATATGTTTGATCCTGGTCAAATTGCCCTTCATGGCTTCCAGCTGTTATTGAATTAACATCTCCTGTTAAAGTTATGCTTACTCCATAACTCATGTTCATTAAGTATCCTGTTTGTGCACCTGCAGGCACATCTATTGTTGCTGAGCAGAATGTACTACATGAATCTGTGTCTGGATCACCTCCTATACTGTATACTGTGACTTGGCAGCTGCAGAATAAATTTGTTATTGTTTCTGTGAACTGAGGATCTTCTGGTGTGAGCAGAAAACTGTATGATTCTCCAGGTGTTATATTCATTACTTTTTCCCATGTTCCAAAACAAGTCTGTGTTTCAAAAGTGTAATCTTTGCATTTCCATAATTCGGTTCCTTTGGCAGTCCGTGTTACTGTGGCATTGGTAAAATTGGTTTGTGTTGGGTCAATTGCAAATGAACTTATAGAATGCCTGTCTGGTACAGGGTTTTTTAATGGATGGATTTTTTCCATGCCGAGGTTGATTTCTCCTTCTAGTCCTTCCAGTACTATGTTTTCTACAGTTTGGTCTGTTGGTATGATTTTGACTTTTTTTGTGTTTTTTGGTATGGCATAACTGCTTTGCGTGGTTGTGGTTGTTATTGGTGTGTCTTCTTCATTGTAAAAAGTTATGCTGGCCTGCAGTGCGCCTCCTTGACTGTTTTTTATTTTTACAGGACTTGAAATAGTGTTAATGCTTGGGTTTTCTTTTATTTCAAAACTGTGATTGTCAATTATGTTGTTGTTCTTATTCATTAATATGAGTTGGTGTGTTCCAAGCCCGCGGGGAATGAGTACTATTTGCGTGTTGTTACTTAGGTTGCCCATGTATTTCTGGCTGAATCCTTGGTATTCATAATATAAGTTGAAATTATTTGATGATTGTTCTACCAGTCTTATAATGATTGTGACTGGTTCTCCAGGATAATATTCTATCTTATCTGTGCTTATGATTTCATTGCTTATTTTTTCAAGTGGTTTTTCTGAGCTGGTTTGTGCTGTGTCTGTTCCTACAATAAACTCAAGCGAGTCAGCCAAATTGTTGCTAGTTTTTTCTGTGAGTTCAACTGTGTGCAATCCTTCTTCTTTTGGATAAAAGTCTATGTTGTTGCTTAGCTCTCCGCTGAATTTGTAGAAGTTCTCTTCTGAGCTGATACTTAGCTCATAGTTTTCAAGTTTTCCTGTTGTTATGATTAAAGTCACTTTTTCTCCAAGTTCATACCATGGCTTTTCTACAGAGAGGTAGAGGAGTTTTTGGGTTGGGGTTTGGGTTTCAGGCTGTGATTGGCTTAGGGTTTGAGCCAGACCTGTTAGAACTAGAACTAATACCACAAATAGAATCATACTTCTCTTGATTATTCTATTTTTAATTTGGTTGGGGTTTTGTTGTTTCATGGTATTAGTTTTGAATATCTTAGTTTTAGTTCGTCCTCTATCTCTCTTATGCACTCGTAATATTTTTCATAGCCATGCAGAATCACATGTCTTTCCTGCAGTTCTTTTTGGTCCAGCAGTTGTTTGAGAAATTCTTCTTTGCTTAGTATGCTGGTTTTGAAATCTTTCATCACTTGCTTTACTATTGCTTTTTCAAACTGTTCCTTGTCATCGGCTGTTGGCAGCACAAACATGATTGTGTCTTTGCTCTTAATCACTAGTTGAAGGTTGATGATTTTCCTTGCTTTGTCTGTGTAATCAATTACTTCCTGCAGCTGAGGGTTGAGCTCAAGTTCTGCTTTCTTTTTTCTTATCTCATTAAGAATCAGAAGATAGATGGTTTCATCATTGTTCAGGTTGAGTGAGCAGAGATAAGAACGTCCAATGATTGTTTTTTTGAAGATTTTTTGTTTGATGAGAAAGCTTACTTTTTTGTTTATGTAGGGATATTTTTTTCCCAGCCTGTGAGCTATCTGGTTTATGCTGTACAGAGAACTAATATCTTTAGAGTACAGGCTAATTATTTCTTGCTCTAATTCGTTGCCAATCACTATGTAAAACCCTCAACCTCATCTATTATACTGTTTCGAGTATAATAATACTCTAATTTACGTATGATATTATATTTAAATCTTTTGATTTTGGGCGTATTATACCTTTTTAAGTATAATAGAATAATATAAAAAAATCAAGAACTATAGTGATAAATACTTCACCCACCCTTTAAACCCTAAATAAACACGAATTAAACTATTAAGATTTAATTTTCAAGAAATAAGTATTTAAGCTTTTCGTTACTCAAATATCTAGATAATTAATATATTATTAATATATCAATAATATTATGTATATATACTGGTTATTGAGTTTTGATTTCTCTCAGAACAATATCTTCTCCTTTCAGAACTTTTGGAGTGAGCTGACACTTCGGGCACTCAAACAAGGTTAAATCATGCGAATGCATCAGGATTTTAGGCTCGCCTTTGTATCCGCACACGCATTCAACCAATGCTTTGACATTGTTGACAATAATATCATAATCAACCATGTTTGACATGAACTCCTTGAGCTCTTCTGCAGACAAATGAGCAAGGTCTCCCACTTCTATAGTTATTGAAGTTATTTTTTTCCCTTGTGCTTTCTTGCTGATTTCCTCAAGAATGTTCTTTACGATTATTGTTTCATGCATAACCTTTTAGTATTATCTTATGTTTTAAATTTTTATTGGTGCTCATACGCCGCACAGGCTTCACAGGTTATTTATGGGGGTGGTTCTCTGAGTCGCAGATTTAATTACAAAAAATTGATTTTTTGCCTTTGACTTTATGCACAAAAAAACAATCCTAATGAAGAATATAACAACGATACTGATGTTAGTCACAATATTACTTATCTGCCAATTTATTTTTTTCTTAATACGTAACCATAATAGTTAACGCGCAGATTAATATCTCCTTTCTTGTAATATCCGAAAATACTCTTGGCTTCAACAATGATAAATCCTGCTTTTCTAAAAACAGGTTCAATCTCCTTCTTATAATAACTTTGGATTTCTAGTTTTGATTGTTTTTTAGGAATTGTCACTCCACAAATTCCATTCTTCACCAATTTCTTATTTACTTGTTGAAATATTTTTAAAGGTTTTTTAATGAACTCCATCACTCCTGTAAGAACAACCGCATCATAATAATTATTATTCACTCTGAGAGGAACTTCTAAATCCTGACATATCAATTTTTCATAAGGAAGTTTTTTTGCTTGTGAAATCATACCAGGAGCAATATCAATTCCCGTAACTTCATAACCTCTTTTGAAGAACTCCAAAGAGCTCAAGCCAGTACCGCAGCCTAAATCAAGAATCTTTGCAAATTTATTAATAACCTTATTAGAAATTAGCATTCCTATTTTTTTATGCGCAACATACTTTGCTTTTTTGAGGACTTCATCATTATATCCTTTTGCGAGTTTAGAATAAACTTCCTTAATCTTTTTTGAATGCATGATATGTATATGAAA
The DNA here is from genome assembly GCA_018819305.1 of Nanobdellota archaeon. Classification (GTDB taxonomy): domain Archaea; phylum Nanobdellota; class Nanobdellia; order Woesearchaeales; family SM23-78; genus SM23-78. The sequence goes on along the minus strand of JAHJQO010000044.1, from coordinate 15,880 downwards.
ATAATATTATTTAAATATTTCGAACACTGAGGGGTTATTCCAAGAGTCGCAGCCTTCTGGTCAAAATTAATATGAAGTGATTCAGATCTTTTTTGGACTGGGAGTCGCTTGACTTTAGTAAAGTTTTGGAAGTGAGTGTAGTGAACAGGCTTCACATATCATTTATAACAAATTATATAAGTTAGAATATTTAGAATATATATCCTGGTACATGACAGCCCGGGTCTGCATCATTTTAGTAAGCGCAAAAGAGTTCATCAGAAGCTAGAGCAATATCCTAATCCTCAGAAGTTCAAGAGATTTATGGACAAGGCCATCTTTGTGGTTGGAATAATTGGACCTTTGATGACAATTCCTCAGGTTCTTAAAATTTGGGTTGCGAAAAATGCAACCAGTATTTCTCTGATTTCTTGGATTGTTTACACTATTCAGGCAGTTTTCTGGCTTATTTATGGCATATTGCACAAGGAAAAACCAATTATTTATGCTTATGTTTGCTGGATAGTGCTTGATGTTCTTATTGTGATAGGAACTATTATTTATGGTTAATCAGAATCAGCTTATAATTTTTCATCACTCAGTTCTTTAGTAATAATACTTCTTCTTTTAAGAACATCTTTTAGATCTAGTTCTTCTTGCTTTTCTTCTTGAGTTTCTTCTTGTTTCTCTTTTTTTTGCTCTATTTTAGCCGGCTCTTCTACATCTACTTCTCTTATCTCCTGCTCAGGCTGGGGGAATTCTTCTTTAGATTCATCTGATTCACTCTCTTTATTCTCTTCTTTCAACTCTTTTTCTTTGTCATCTTTATTCACAAGCGTGTTCAGGGTTTTTTCCATGTAATCTTTTTCTTCTTTAGGCAGGCTTTCTTCTTTTATACTGCGCTCATCCAATACAATGTTGTGTTTTTTTCTGAGCTGGTTTTTTATCTTCTTAATTGTATCTTTTAGTTCTTGTTTCATGTGCTTTGAACGCTCATCCAGAAGTTTGAGGATGTTTCCTGTGTGATTCTCAAACTCAGTCAGCTTGTCCATCAGACTGCCGATTTCTTTTTTCTCTGCTTTTTTGCTAAGGTCAAGCTTCATGTTATCAAATGAACCCTGCATGGTGTGGAAAGTCTTTTCAATGTCATCCACAGTCCTTATGAATTTTTCAAACTCTGCAAATCTTTTTTCCATGTCAATGAATATTGTTTCTGCCTTGTCAGCATGCCTTTCAATTGTTCCTTCAACTTTTTTGATGTCAATAAGCTCTCCTTTGACCTCTTCATTTAATTTTGTAACCTGCTCAATGCCCTTGTAAAAGCTCATCTGCTGCCGCACTTTTTTGAGCTCTTCCAGGATGTCATGCATCATTGCCTCATTGCTTTCAATATTTGCCTTCAGAGCTTCTCCTTTTCCTTCTTGTTTTCTTATCTCAACCATAAGTTTTTCCGGATGCACGCTTTCAACAAGGTCAATTGCTTTGGTTGCACTAACTTCTATCTTTGACATTGTCTTGTTAGTGTCCATTATCATTCCCCTGAGTTCTCCCATTTGCTCGCTTAATCTTGAGAATCTTTCAGAATTAGATTTTCTTATCTCATTATATGATTCCAGCTGGGCTTTTATCTTGGTTATTTCCATATCCATCTTAGGATTGCCAGAATTAAAAGTCTCGTCTTTTTTATCTTGGTCAACTACAGATGCTTCTGCTTCAGTTATTCCCTCAGCAATTATTTCATCCCTGGATTTCTTTTTGTTTCCACCAAATAAGCCCAATGCTTCTCACCTCAAGTTTTTGTTTGAAAATTAATTATTTTGCTTTAGTATATTCTGCAACAAGTCTTTCTTCAATCTCTTTTTTAATATTAACCTCTTCTTGTTTTAGTGCTTCTTTAAGCTCTAATTCTGCTTTGTTTAAAACATTTTCTACTGCTTCAAAATCATTTTTATCATGAGTGACTTCTGCCATTTGAATCTTTGCATTCACATTTCTTAGCACAAGGTCTGCAATCAAAGGGTCTTTGCCTGATTTTCTCGCTTCGCTGATTTGATGCTTTACTTCTGACAATTTTTCTTTGAGCTCTGCAATTCTATAATTATATTCATCTTCTGTTTTCTCATCAGGTATCAGATTTTTCTTGGCTTCCAGTCTTCTGAGCTTTTCATCATAAGCATCATCTATTTTCCTGTTGGTTTCACTTATCTCTTCTGCAAGCTTTTGTATTCCAAGCTCATCTTTTTCTTTTTCTTCTTGTTCCTGCTCAGCCATTCTCCAATACCTCAACTAATTTGTTCTTGTCCCTGATATGATATATTTTGTCAGCAAGCTGAGGTTTCTGCAGTTCATCTCTTATCCAGTTTGCAAAATGATTATAATCCTCGCCAACATAGTTTTGGAATGTGTTGTCATCCATTTGCTTTAATTTTTGTTTTAACTCATCAAGATTCCTTATCTCTTCTCCGTTCTGAAGCTTGAAAGTATGAACAACTTGTGTTACTTCAGGCTCAGGCTCATGTATCTGTATGCTTGCTTTTATTGCCTTTTTGATTTGTTCAAGACTAATTTTCTTTTCAAGATCTTCAGTTGGTTTTTCTGTTTTCTGTTCTTCTTTTTTTATCACAGGTTCTGCTGGTTTTATTTCTGGCTTGACTTCTTTTTTGACTTCCTTTTGGGGTTGCTTTTTTTGCTCCTCTGGCGGCTTTGACAATTCTTCAAGTATTTCTTCTTCTTGCATTTTCTTTGCTGCTTCTTTGTCAAGCTTGGGAAGTGGCTTGTTCTCTCTTCTTAAATCAAGGAGTTTTAGCATCTTATCTTTGTCTCTTGTGAATGAGATGTGCTCTGCCAGTTCTTTGTCACCAACTGCATCTCTTATCCAGTCTGCAAAATCATTTTTATCTATTGTCACGTGTTTTTCAAAATCTTCGTCTTTCATTGCAGCAATTTCATCATAAAGACTAGCCATATTGATTACCAGCATGCCATTCACAAGTTTCAGAATCTTGTCTGGGTTGACATCTTTTTTAAACAGATTTTCTTTTTTTTCTTCTCCTTCTTTTCCTTCTTCTGCTTCTGCTTTTGCTTTTTTTGCATCTTGTTTTTTCTTTTCAGTTTCATAATCTGCTCTTGCTTTTTTTGCTGCATTCAATGCTTCCTGCAGCTCTTCTTCTGAAACAATTTTTATTTCTAGTTTTTTTGCCTGTTTACCTAGTTTTTCCCAGTGTTTTTTTATTCTTGGCACTATTCCTTCGGTATAAATCTGGACCATGTTGAAGTTTCCTGTTTTTACTTTGTCGCTTGCCAGTTTTAGCTCTAACTTGAGGTCAAATATATCTATTTTTTCCTGCTCTAATTGCTGAAGTTCAAATTGCAGCTGGTCAATCTGGTCATTGAATTCATTGTATTTTTCAATTTCCTCGTCAGTCAGTCTTTGAACACTGTGCTTTAAAGGTTTGAATGCAATAAAATATGGTTTACCTCTGTTGTAGTGAGGGTTTTCCACCATTCCACTTCCTACTGTTGCTTTGACCAGTGATCTGAGTACATCTTCTCCATACTTTACCCTGATTCTTTCAAGGTCTCCTTCATCTCTTGTTCTCATCTGCACTTCTGTGTTTATGTTTGCTTTGATTGTACCGACAAAGTCGCTCAGTACCTGTGATATTAGCAGCATTCCAAGCCCCCACTTTCTGAACTCTCTGCATCCTCTTTCAATCTGCAGGAAACCTTCTCCGCTTCCTCCGAATTTTGGCAGCAGCCTGTGAACTTCGTCATATACAAACAATACTTTCAAGGTTCTGCTTTCTTGGAAATTGGCTCTAAAAATTTGCCTGATGCTGTTGGATACAAAAATGTCCATTTCTTTTGGCTCTAATTTGTGGCATGCAAAAACCTGTATCTCTCCTGGCTTTACATATTTCTTTATGTCAATCTGCTCTCTCGGATTGTTTATTTGCCTGATGTTTCCGCTGAATGGTTTTGCATCTGTTGGTTTCATTCCAAAGTAAGGATACAATGCAAGCATTGTCTTGTCTGTGCATTTTCTAAGCATTCCTGTCCACTGTGCCGTCGGGTCAAATACTATTACTGCAACTCCTTTATCAAGAAGTTCCTCTACTATGACTTGCGCAGATACAGATTTTCCACTACCTGTGCTTCCTGCATCAATTGTGTGAGTCATGAATGCTTCCATGTTAAAGTAAGTTTTATTATCTGTCTCTGCAATTTTTCCTACAAATATACTTCTTGGTCCTGGCTTTGGAAGCTCATTCATCTCAACTTTCAAGTGGAATTTCTTTTTATCTTCAATTCTTTTTTTAATATGGAAATAAGCAAACACTCCCAGACCGGCAAGGATGAGGAATAATATTATGTGCCAGACTTTAAATGGACCAACAACTGTTACCAGGTACCATGGCGTGCTTATTCTAAACATCACACTTGTTCCTGCTGTCAGTCCAAGATAGCTGGCAGTAACTCTTAACACATAATCTCCTGGCTTTGCTTTGGGTCCAATGAGCGCGTTCTTTAGAAGAGAGAATGATGTTTTCATAAACACATTTGTATCATATGACCATACTGTTTCCTGACCTTCTGCATCTTGTATTGTGTATAATAAATTAACAGGATACTCGAGATCTGTCAACAGGTTTCTCATGTTAGTCTGGAATTTCAGCCTCTCGCCAGGGAACACAATTTTTTTATTGAGTTCAAGGTCAATAAGTAAGGCCTGAACTGGAAGCATGTCTTTTTGAAGAATCTCTATTGTTATAGGTATGGTGGCATTAATATCTCCTGTCATGTCCAGGCTTCCATTATATACACCTGGGGTGCCCACTCCAAATGCAGTGAGAGTCACATAATCATCTGAACGAGGCTGCAGTACCATTGATTCCTTATCTATTTTTATTAAGTCAGAGATGTTCCCTGTTATTTCAAAATATATTGAAGCAGGTCTTTCTTTAAAACTGTAAAGTGTTATTTTTTCCTGCAAAAAATTGCCCAGCCTGAGTTTTCTGTTAATTTCAGAAATAGATATGATGTAATCTGTTCCTTCTATTTTTTGTGGCTTTTGAATGACAGGTGGCATATCATAGTCTCCTGTTTTTGTTTCTGTTCCTGCTTCATCCACTCCTGCTTCTGTGCTGGTTCCAGGATCGTCTTCACCAGGTCCTATTCCTGTAAGAGGAGGATAAGGCGGCTGTTCTGCAATCATTACAATGTTATGTACTGTTGTGTTGCCTCTAACAATTGTAACATTGCTTTGATAGATGTCATAGCCTGTTTTCATTGCAAAGATTTTGAAGTTTCCTTCTGCTACACTCATGTTGTAGAAGCCCGTGGTGGTCTGGCTGTAAGTTGCATAACTTCCTACTTGTATTACTGCCTGCTCAATAGGGTTGCCTGCAGAATCAGTTACATTTCCAATCAGCGTGCCTGTGAAAGGAGCTGTACCATTTCCTTCTGGACATTCATCTGTTGGGTCAGTCCAGAAATAATAATCCTGCCAGCTAGTGTTTGCAATTGGAAGAAGCATCTGATAGTTAAAGCGCTCACTTTTAAAACTCTGTATGGGTGTTCCTATAACTTTGGTGACTAAAATAAGATTGCCGCTGTCATCTTTTAGTATTCCTGTTACAAAACTTGTTGAGCCAGTGCTGTTCCAGACATATGTGTATGTTGCTGGTGCTGATATTTGCAGGTCACCCACATTAAAGTTATAGCTTTCTGTAAAAGTATTTGAGGCTGAGTAAAATTCACTAGCCCCAACATTTAAGTATGCATCATATTCTGCTGTTGTTGCTGCCACTAAGGAAGAGAAAGTTATATCTGCTTCAGGCACCATGCTTGCATATATTTCATGATCTATTCCAGGCTCCATACATTCAAACAAGAGATGTTTTTCATTCGCTGCTTCTGAGAGCGACACATTTCCTGTGAAATTATAATACCATTCCTGAGTCCATCCCACTCCCCAGGCAGTTCCATAAATAGCAGACCAGTGGCTTACATCAAAACTTATTTTTATGTCTATCTCTGTAATTGTTCCTGCATCTGCTGCATGATAAGTAACAAATCCCATAAATTGTCCTATGATGGCCAGTCCTTTTACAGCTAAAACTATTAGTATGATAATTATTGTTGTGAATACAATGTCCTTTGTTCTTGATTTCTCAACCATTGTTTATTCCTTATAATTTATTATGTTATTTTTTCTTTTTTTCTTATGTTATTTTTTTATTTTATTCCTTATTTATTATACCTTATACATCATATCTTAATCATATCTTGTCTTTTTCATTTTCAATAAATATCTGAATCTTGTTTCCCAATGCCGTTAGTGTTGGATGCAGGATTTCTTTTGTGCTGTCATCAAACTGGTGATATAAATGTTCAATTTGTTTGTACTCTTCAAGCGCAGGATGCAGCTCTCCATTTGTGAGCAGAGTTGTTATATTGCCAATCATTTCTTTTATTCTGTTCATTCCAGGTTCATGAGTTTGGGTCTGCTGAGTATGGCTTTGTATTTTTGCAGCAGTCTCAACAATATTTTCATATACATCATTCTTTGCATGAGTGCTTAGTTCTGAATATGCGCCTTTTGCTTCATCATATAAATCTATGGCCTGCTCATGGTTTCCTGCATCAAGATGATCATGTATGTCGCTGAGAATCACATTTATGTAGTGCAGGCTTTTTTGCCCCTGCAGCTTGTAAAGTGCATATTTAACTGTGTCAATTCCATTGTATCTGACTGCTCCAAATACAAGGCCTCCCAGCAGTATAATCAATATTGGCAGGAAGAAAATTATTTTTATTTTTGGTCCTCCTGAAGATCTGGCTGCAAAGCCTGTAATCTGGTTTTCTGAAAGCTCTTCAAGTTCAATAAACACAGCTGTCTTGATTTTTTTTATTTGCTCAAGGTCTATGTTCTTTTCAAAGTAATATGTTATTTTAGTGTCACCCTTCAGACCAAAGCTAATAAGCGGATCATCTTTTATTATTTTAAATTCTTGTGCACTTATTACTTCTTGTGCAGACTGAATGATTTCTTTTGGAATTATTTCTATTATTACTGTTCCGTCTGTTAAGTTATAGACTTTTACATCTCTGATAACTGCTGTTATTTCTTTTTGAGAGCCGTCTTTATAGCTAAGCCTTGCATTTGTTATTGTTGTTGAAATCACAACTTCCTGCTGCAGGGCTTCAAGGAAAGCCAGTATTTTCTTTTTGTTGACTTCTTCTGAAATGCCTTTGAGTTCCAGGTATTCATCTACTAATGCTTCCAGTTCTTCTTTTTTAATATAGTCAACATAATTTTCTGATTTTACCAGCTCAAAACTCACTGGTGTTTTTTGATATGCTTCTTCAGCATTGATAATGAGTTCTTTGCGCATTGCTTCTTTTTCTTCTTCTGTCAAATCATCTCTGAATTGTAGTCCGTCCAAATCCCTGATTGTGTTTTTGAAAACTGCTATGCTGTCTTTTATTTTCCCTGAGATTCCAAGTGCATCTGCTGCTTCTTTTTCTTGTTTTGTTAATTTTTCTATTGTGTCAAGGATGAATTCATATTCTTTTACCCATTCATCATATTCTGCGTATTCTGTTGGGTCTTGTTGTAATGTGACTGCTTCTGCTGATGGCGCTCCTACTGTAAATTCCCAGGTACTGCTGGTTCCTGTTTTTCCAGCAGAGTCTTTGCACTCAACATTCCACCAGTATGTTTTGTTTTCCAGCTCTATAACTCCAAATGTTTTTTCACTGCTGTCTTTGACATCTACATCACCCAGGTCAATGAAAAACCCATCATTGTTCTCATTAATATATACATTGCATGTTAAGTCAGCTGAATGTTCTGCTTTGAATTTCAGGTCATTTGATGATCCTGTGATTTGTGATTTGTCTGCAGGACTGATTAGTGTGACTATTGGAATATTTGCTTGCTCTAATGGTTCTAATTGTATTGTAAATGTTTCTGCTTTTGTAATGTTTAAGTCTTCATTAAAGATTGAGTAATTTTCTCTCAATACCATTGCTTTTCTCATTCCAGTTCTTACATAAAAGCTTACTATTCCATTTGTGCCTGTGATTTTTTGCTGGTCTTCAATCTCCACAGTTGCATCTTTTAATACTGTGCCTCTGACTGAATCTTTTACAAGTATGTCTATCAACACAGAGTCTCTTACCCATATCACAATACTCTGGTTATTTGTGTTGTTGTATTGGTCTTTTACTATTATTGTTTCTGTGAAGTTGCCTGCTGTGCCATATGTGATTTCAACTTCTTTGTTTTTTACTGTTGAACCATTGCTTAAGTGCCAGGTATAGTTTAAGGTTCCAAGCCCTCCTGTTGCATCTGCTTCCATGTTGAATGGAACATTTCTTCTTGCTACTTCATCTGTTTCTATTTCAATACCTATGTTGTTTAATATTTCATAGTGGAGCATTTGTGTTTCTATATATCCACTATAATTGAACAGTGCTTCCAGTATATATTTTCCTGCAGAGTTTGTAAAGCTCAGGTATTCCTGGAATGGATAGTTCATCACATTTTGCGCATTTACAGGAACATCACATTCGACAAAACCTGACTGGTCTGGACAAATCTCTACTCTGATGCTGGCTCCATTTGGCGCGCTGATTGTCATAAGCCCTGCTTCTCCTGGAGTGTATTCTTGTTTTGGTATTGTTATGCTGAATTCAGGGTCTTGAGTGGTTGTATCTATTCTGAAAATTCTTGTGTTGCTTGTTTCTGAGTTGTTTGCTATGTCTTTGCAAATAATGTGCCAGGTATATGTTCCATCTTCTATGTTGTCTATGTTTGTTATTTCTGGTTCACTGTTAGTTACTGTTACTGTTTTTTCTATTGTGTTGTTTATGAGAATATCACAGGTAAGTTCAGTTCCATAATTATCAATTGCAACAAAGTTGAAATCCACATTGCTCTCATTTATCTGGGTGTTGTTAACTGGGAAAAAGAGCACTATGGTTGGTTCCATCACATCTACAGTAATGTATCTTTGCTCACTGGTTTCTGTTGCATTTAATGTGTCGCACTGCACACTCCAAGTATGTGCTCCCGGATTTATATTTGTTGTAAATGAATTAAATCCTGGGTTTTCCAAAGTCATGCTTGACATGTTCATTATAGAGTCAATTATGAGCTTGCAGTTGGTTGTGTTGTTTATGTTGAGATAATAGTCAAATGTTACACTGTTTGAATTGGTGAAAGCTTCATCATCAGGTGCGTAAAGTGTGATTTCTGCTGCCACTGGCATCATATATAGTAATAATAAGAGGATGAATATGATGCTCTTTCCTGATAAAATGTTTTTATTCATTTTCTAGTTCTTGTATCATGGTTTTGAGTCGTTTTACTAATTCTTCTTTTACCATGTTTTCTGTTTTGTAGTCTGTTGGTTTGATTTTTTTGGTTTCTGTTTCAATTGGCCTGGCTTCGCCCATCATTATCTTTTGTTTTCTTATCTGGATCTTGATTATGCTTCTTACTTCCTCGCTTACATCTAAGAAATGGTTTTGTTTTGCCAGTTCTCTTAGTTTCTGAACCAGGGAGGATGGCATCCTCACACTAACAATTGAGGTTACCATCTCCCACCCTCCTGTTCAGAATTTTTGGCGTTTTTTGCAGTGATGTACAACTGTTGCTCTTGCACATACTGTCTGGCGAATTCTCTTATAGCTTCTGAGCGTGATTTGAATATTCTTTTTTCTACAAGATTATCTAGTTCTAGAATTAGCTCTTCAGGCAATCTGATGTTCAATACTTGGCTTTTCTTACTCACTCTCACAACCCTGTATGACAGATGTATGTCATTTGTATGTTATATGTCAGCTTATTGTGTGCCTGAGCACTCTTAACTATGCAATTGGTATACGTAATTGTATAGTATTCTATATGTATGACAATAAGTTATATATAAATGTTTTGATTTTGAACTTTAGCCCGCTTCGCTCCCAAAGTTCACAAATGCAATCAAGTACGACATAAAGTCGTACGAACTAAAGAAAAAAAGCCTTTTGAACTTTAGCCCGCTTCGCTCCCAAAGTTCACAAATGCAATTAAGTAGGATATTCTCGTTTCACTCGAAATCCTACGAATTAAATGATATATCTACTTTGCAATGAAAATCTTTATATAACTGAGAAGAAATCTTTTTTTGGGTGATACTTATGAAGAAAAAAAAATTTGAATCATTTTCAGAAGATTTAGTGGGAGTTTTATTAAAAGAAATGAAAGAAATACACTGGTTTAAGCACAGATCTTTGCCTGATTATATGACTCTGAAATTAGAATCTGATAACACTTTTATTTGTGGTGAAAATGGCATGTCCCTGAAGATGAATCTGCCTCCAGAACAACAAAGAGACTATGAATTGTTCAGAACCAATGTGGAAACCTTGCAAAAACAATATGCTGGGAAAAAAACACTTGCCCGTGAACTACTATCTTCAGAAGAATTTGTTACAATGCGAAAAATTGTATTTAACCTGCATACTTATTCAGACAATGCAAGAGTAGTTGCAACCAGAGACAAAGAGTCAAATTTTTAATTATTGTTTCTTCTTATAGAAAAATATTAAAACAAGCTGCAAGTTGTAAGTAATATGACACAAGAAAAAGACATGATTAAGGTTTATGAAGGATTGATGAAGAAGCATGGGTTGCCTGAGCTTTCTTTGCTTGACAAGGAGTTTTGCATTGGCAAGATTGAGGAAACTGATTATGTTCTCAGGTTTGTAGTGAATAAGATGGCTGAGAGACTTGAGCATGTGCTCAAGATTCTTGGTGATATCCTGCAGCCAGAGAGCAGTATTACTTCTATGTATGAAGCAGAGAGTTTTTCTGAGGATGAGATGAAGAAAATCTTTGAATTTTTCAAGAAAGTATCTTCTTATCATGCTGATCTGTTGATAAATGACTTTGATCATGATGAAGAATCTGCTGCTAAATTGATTATTAAGACTCATAATGAATGGAATGATGTTAAACAAGAGTTTGTAAAGATTCTTTCCAAGATAAAAGATGCCTGGAAAAATGAGCAGAAAACTAAAAAAGAATTGGGGTATTTTGGGTGAAAAAATGGAACAGATAAATTATGTTGTTTTAGGACTGCCAGGTTCTGGCAAAGGCACGCAGGCTGCTCTGCTTGCAAAAGAAACAGGATTGGTTCATATTTCTACTGGCGATGAGTTCAGAAAGATAAGAGAAGAAGATTCTGATATTGGCAGACGGGTTCGTGAGCTCATTGATGCTGGCAATCTTGGAACTGATGAAGTTGCCAATGCTATTTTTTTAAGGGTTATTAAGAATCCTGAAGTTGAAAAAGGTGCTGTTTTTGACGGCTATCCCAGAAGAGTAACCCAGGCTGAATTCTTTAAGGAATATAGGGAAGTTACTAAATGCATTTTTATTGATGTAAGCGAGGAAGAATGCGCCAAGAGAATGGGTGCAAGAAGAGTTTGCAGTGAGTGCAATGCAAATTATAATACAATATATATTAAGCCTAAAGAAGAAGGCGTTTGTGACAAGTGCGGTGGCGAGCTTAAGGTTCGTGATGATTCTACACCTGAAGCAATTCAAAAAAGATTTGAAGTTTATCATAAAGAAACAGAGCCCACTGTTGATTATTATGAAGAAAAAGGATTGCTATTAAGAGTCAATGGCGAGCAGCCAATTGATGATGTTTTTGAAGAGCTGAAGAAAGGGCTCGAATAGGTGTTTTTCTTTATGTTTCGAAAAAAAATTTATGGCCAATCTAAGATGGACAGGTGTCCGTTCTGCAGACAAAGAGCTGTGACTGAGAATTCACAAGGCGTGCCTGTTTGTGTTGACCATAAAGAAGGAATGCTGGATGATCTGAAATGCGTGTGCGGTGGTTGGCTGGATGTTCGCAAGGGCAAGTTTGGTCCATATTTCTTTTGCATGAACTGTGGCAATGTTAATTTCAAGCGCGGCCTTGAAATGAATGACAAGGCGATAAATGATTACAGGCCTGAAACTAATAAATCTGTTTCTGATGGAGAGAGTAAATTTGATAAAAAGGTACGTGAGATTACTGTAACTTCAGATGAAGTTGATTTCTTGTGATTGTTTTGAAACTGTGAATTATGTTTGAAAAAATTCCGAATTTGATTGTTTTTTTCTGGTTTTTTGTTCGTTGGGTTTATTAATGAGTGGTTTTATATTTATTTCCAAAAACTATTTAAAGCAGTTAATATTAATTGATATTATGAGATATCAAAATGGATGTTGCAAAATTCGAGCTGGAGATAAAGAGGCATGCTTTTCAGAGAGCAATGGAAAGAGGAGTAACTCCAGATATGATAGAAGCAACTTTTTTTGGAGGTAAAATAATAAGATATGGTAAAAATCAATTAAAGTTTATAAGGCAATACAAGAACTACAAAGTCGTTTGTGTTGGCAGGTTCAAAGGTGAGAAAATAATTATTGTGACTATATTGGTGGAAAAATGAAAAAATGCTCAGAATGTAATGGAAATATGAAAGAAATGAAAGGCAAGACACCTGAAGGTGTTGGTTATACATATTATAAGTGTGCTAAATGTGGTGAAGAAATCGTTGAGATGAAGCAATTGCATGCGGTTGCTGATAAATACAGGGAAATGAAAAAATACCATGCAAAACTCACGCCCTGGGGAAAAAGTCTTGGCTTAAGAATTCCAAATGAACTGGTTAAAAAATATAATTTTAAAGAAGAAGTTGTTCTGATACCTGAGAAAAAAGGAATTAGGATTGTTGCTTGAAAGATTTACGAATTTGATTGTTTTTTTCTGGTTTTTTATAATAGCATTATTTAAATGAGTAGATTTCTTATGTATTTCGAAAGGTTTATAAATAAGTTTAACTTAGTTGGGCTTAGGTGAAATAAGTTGGTAACTGCACTATTAAATTTGAGTGAGAATGCAAACAGAGCTCTGAATACTATAAAAGCGAGAAATGGATACAAAGACAAGAGTGAAGCTGTTGAGTATTTGGTTGACTTTTATATTGAAGAGAAAGATGAGTATGAGCTTAGGCCTGAATTTATTGAAGAACTGAAAAAAGCTGAAAAGGAAAAAAGCATAGAAATTAAAGGCAGCTTAGCAGAAAGATACGGGCTTAAGAATGTACACAAAGAAAGTAAAAGAAAACCTAGATGAAGAGCTTGCTAAACTCGCAAAAAAAGATCCTGTGTTAGTTCAAAGAGTTGACAAGAAAATTGATGAAATACTTCTCAATCCTTATCATTACAAACCATTAAGAAATGATTTGAAAAACAAAAGAAGAGTGCAGATAGGATGTTATGTTCTTGTGTTTCAGATAATTGAAGAAGAAAAAGTGGTTGAGTTCTTAAGATTTAATCACCACGATGATGTTTATGTTTGACTTTTCCATTAATAATTTCAGTTAAGTATTTGTTGTTTTCAGTTCCCAATGTAATTCTTTTGTAAGAATGGTCTTTGAGTTCGATTGTTAGGTAAGGCTTTCCACGCAGATAGTTCCAGTACTCTTTGCCGTCTTTTGTGAAAAAAGTTCCTGCCTTGTAAAAGCCTGTGTTAGTTCCGAATCTCATACCTCTAAGCCATGTTCTGTCTGGTGTTTTATCAGAAGCACTCACAATGTTTTCCAAAGGAATCCTGAAGTTGCCATGAAGACCAAAGATTGTTTCTGAAACATTGAATTTGATAGAAAGTTCTTTTTCGTCTATGTTTATTTTCATAAGAATGAGGAAGGAGAGAGAATATTTAAATGTTTAGTTGAGTTAAAGCTTTACACTTGCTAATATCTTTCTGCAGGTAGAATGTTTTCCCAAATGACATAACGCAAGTTTTGAAGTTTTGAAAGTATAAGGAAGCTTAATCTTCTTAGGGGTTCCTCTTCCAAGAGTCAAGTGTGGAGAGAATAGTTTTTTTATTAATATTCTGTGAAGTTTTAATTGCCAATAATTAGGTAATGAGTTAATAGGGGGAAAGAACATTTCTTTATTAGATTTGTAAGAGAAGAAAGGTTTCAATGTTTTTAATATGTCTTCATGTAAAGCCTGAAGTTCAGGAGATTTTTTGATTTTTAATCCAGAAACAACAACATTTTGTCTCTTGTAAACCTTGATATCTGATAGACAAATATCTATTTTAGAATGTTTTTGAGTTAAGGAAGATAATGCTTTTTTGATGGATTTTAAATCCTTGCTATCAATCACACTCATAACCAGGCTTATATGAGGAAGAAAATTCTTTTTATTCAAGAAAAAGAAATCCTTTGATTGTTTAAGATTTTTATTAATGTTGATAATCCAATCCAAAACCTTGTTTGGAGGGATTAGCGCAATGTCAACAGCTAGTTTCATTTATTAAAGAAAGAGGTTAGTATATATAAATTTAATTGGAGTTTGAATCGCTGTAATTTCTAATCAAACTCTTTTTGATGCTTTGATAGTCTTAATCATTTCCCTGAATTTCTTGTCTTTTGAAGAACAAAAGAAGTTTCTGCATGAGACAGGCTTGGTTTTATGAATTGAGCATTTGTTGTTTATGAGATAATAACAGCTGCCGTTTGGTTTTTGTTCAATAATATTCGCACCGATTAATTCAGCCTCTTCAAAATCGTCTACAATTCCAAATGATTCGAATTGGGTTTTATATTTCTTTGATTTGTATTCTTCTTCAGACAGATTGACCACGAATAGTTTACAGCAAGTGCTGCACTGAGAGCATTCCATGGTGAAAAGATAGAGTGTTATTTTATAAAGTTGTTGAAAGAATTGCGGATTTAATTATTTTTTTCTGGTTTTTTATAATAGCATTATTTAAATGAGTGAATTTTTATTTATACCGAAACATTTAAATACTTTTTCTTACTATTCTTACTTGTAAGAAAAGGTGATATTTATGGGTGTAATTGAATTGAGAACAGCAACCATCACAAACAAAGGACAGATAGCTATTCCTAAAGACATTCGGTCTTTAGATGGTTTTGAAGAAGGCGATAAAATAGCAATAATTGCTTACAATGACAGGATAGAGTTAAGGCCATTAGAGCAGGTTAGTAAGAGACTTGACTTTTCAAAAGAAGGAATTAAGACTGCTTTGGCAAGTGAAAAAGCTTTGGCTAAGGACTGGCTTTCTAAAAAAGAGGATAAAGCATGGAAAAACTTGTAAAGGGTGCTGAGAAATCCAGTGTTTCGGGCACCCCCAAAAATGTTCCATTTTTGATGGGCGATGTGGTTGTGATGCCATTTCCTTTTTCTGAT
This sequence comes from Nanobdellota archaeon, assembly GCA_018819305.1. GTDB lineage: Archaea > Nanobdellota > Nanobdellia > Woesearchaeales > SM23-78 > SM23-78. The sequence continues at coordinate 630 of JAHJQO010000044.1, read as the reverse complement.
TTAAGCACTGCCAAGAAAAGGCCTGTTTTGGTTCTTGCAGGTTTGAAAGGAGATGATTATATCCTTTGCCAGATAACAAGCCAGGCAAGAAAAGATGAATATTCTGTTTCTTTAGTTGATAAAGACTTTGTTAAAGGAAAACTGAGTGTTGCGAGTTTTATAAGGCCTAACAGATTGTTTACTGCTGATAAAACACTTATAGAGAGAAAGGTTGGTTCTTTGAAAAAAGTTAAGATTAAAGAAGTGGTTGATCACCTGATTAAATTTTTTTAAAAACTTTTAAGTTTGGAATTAATAATCATGCTTGAACTTCCTGAACTTATTATTTAGAATAGTATCTTTGGTTGCAGAAGACCATGTGTAACTGTTCTTACTCAGGGGATGCATTATATAACACTCATCATTCTCGTGCTTGGCCTCGAATAAATGAGCAAGTTCATGCTTGATTGTGTTAATAGTTACATGATCATTCTTATCCAGCTCAACCCATCAGGCTGTCCCATAATTACCCCTTTCCTAATTTTATCTCTCGACGACAAATGCAAACATTTATATACTTCCTCGTCTATAAAATCGATAAAAACGAGGTGATTTCTATGGCTTACATCGCATCAAACAAAAACCAGAACT
>JAHJQO010000004.1 GCA_018819305.1 Nanobdellota archaeon | reverse complement strand
TCCATCCATTAAATGATTTTGTATTCTTTTGTGGTTTAATAGGAAGGATTCGTATTTTTATTGAAAAAGTTACTTTTTTCTTGGAAAAAGTAACTTTTTGTTTTTAGAATGTTTCATTTTATGCTTTTTCTTTTATAGCTGCTGCTAAATCCCCCCTTATTTTTTCTAGAAATTTTATGCTCTTACCTACAAAGGAATTCGAGGAATAAAACTTCTTCTTATTGACACATTAAAAGACACAAAGGATTATTATGTATTTGGAGCGCCAGAAAACTCACTGAAACTTATGGGTGCAGCATTCTGGAAAAACTATACCTTAAAAAGACGAGGAGCAAAGAAATAAAAGACAATTTCACACAAATAAAATTTCTTCCAAAACATTTTGATTCATTAACAGAAACAATTATCTACAGCGACAAAGTCGCCATTATTGTCTGGACAGAAAAGCCCGTAGCGACCCTAATTAGAGACAAAGCAGCAGCTAAGAGCTACAAACAATACTTTGATGTTCTCTGGAAGATAGCTAAGAAATAATTTCTCAGATAAAAATAAATATGCCCTGCGCGGATAAAATACTATTTTGTTACAATAAACCTGCATGATTCATTATGTATATTTCTTATACTCCTTCAAATACCTCTTTATTAGATATTGCACAAATATCCTTTCCTTCTCTTTTGTCTGGCTTCTTTCCAGTGCATTGTAATAACTGTTTCTGTTGCTGTATTGTATGTCCGGCATAGGGTAACCATTTCTTTGCATTACAAAGTTCATCATTAACCTGCTGATTCTTCCGTTGCCGTCTGTGAATGGGTGAATTGTTACAAACTTTAAGTGCACCAGAGCAGCTAGTTCTACTGAATGAAGTTTATTTTTGTGGTTTTTGTACCATTGAAAGAATTCTCTTAACAAGTAATTTAGTTCTATTGACATTGGCGGCTCGAATTTAGATCCTGCTATTGCTACAGGGTGTTTTCTAATCCTGCCTGCTATTTCCATATCGACATTCTCAAATAGTTTCTTGTGCCATTCCAAAACAAGCTTTAGGCTTAAATCATCTTTCTCCTTTATCAGCTCCTCAAAAACTGCTTTATGGGCTTCTGCTTCCTTTACATCCTTGATTGGCTTGTTCCTCGGAGTTATTCCATCTTCTAATAATCTTGCTGTTTCTTTAAGTGTAAGAGTACTTCCCTCAATTCTGTTAGTGTTGTAAGTGAACTTTATCAGGAAATTTTCTAAGTATTTCTCCCTGGCTTTCTTCGGCAGTTTTTTAAATTCATTTGAGAAATTCTTCTTTATCCTGTCTAATTCATCATACCATTTCTTCCTATTAATGAATTCCATTAAACCAGCTTTTATTTCTTCAAGGTTGTCCGGAATTATGGAACCCAGGTACTTACGGGCCTTCTTTACCTTATTATTATACCTATATGAATGCTCTAGATAATAGTACTTTTTGCTTTTAATAGTGCTTTTTACTAGTTTCATAAGAATTAGTTATGCCTACAAATATATAAATTTTTCGTTTTTTTAATAAATGTAGGAATATGTGCCCTGTGCGATAACAAAAACAAAAAACGTTTTTGAACCGCCCAGTTCATCTCGTTTCACTCAATGCCCCGTGCGAACAGTTTAAATCAATTCAAGCAAATCAGAAAACTTATTTATATTAAAAATATGAGAAAACACCATATCCTCCCCCAATCCATCATTATGTTCTGCAATCCCCTTGCTGATTTCATCAGCATCATTCTGTCCATGATAATTAAAAGCAGCCACGGAAATACCCTGATCTGCGGCTCCAAAAATTTCTTCTTTTTTATGTGCAATAAACACTGCCTGATCCCTATCAAAATAACCTTTTCGAATCGCAGAATAAAAAAAATAAGGGTCTGGTTTTTTAACACCCACATCCCTTGAGGAAATTATGTCTTTAACATAATCGGAAAACATGAATATTTCAGGGTTATAAACTCCTCTTTGCTTTAATTGGAATACAACCATTTTTTCTAACTGAGAAACAAGCATTTCTTTTGTCTCAGAAGCATTTGTGAGAACATAAAAAGGAACACCTCTTGCATTAAGGAATTCTAATGTCTGTGTAATTCCATCAAAAAGTACAGGAACCTCATCTATTTTATTCTGTTCAAACACTGTCTTAAATTCCAGATAAGTTGAATTAATATTGAACTCCTTGAAAAAAATATTAATCGCTTCTTCCATCGACATGACCGTCTGACTTAAGATTTTATAAGGTCTGAAAAAATTACATGCTTGTACTTCAGAAATACTTCCACCACCCTGATTAATCAGTTCTGTTATGGTTAATTTCAGGCCATTGCAATACGATGAGGTATCAAAAAGAATATCTCCTGCATCAGATAACACAATCCTGAATTTTTTGTCAGGCGTCATTTTTATTCTTTGAAATATTGTTTAAATCGCTCGGCAATATATGGTAAATCCAAAGGTCTTTTAAAATCTCTTCTGCCTCCAAGCCCAATCTTAGCATGAATAAAACTCGGACCTGGCTTCGAAAATGATTCTTTAACAGCTTTGTTTAATTCAGCAGATGTATTAACAATATATATCAATGGGTAACCCTGCAGAGCTGCAACAAACGGAAAGTTGGCTTTATCTGAGCAGGATTTTTCTTCCGAACATGAAGCATAAGCATTATTATCTATTACAACATGAGTGAGATTTTTGGGCTGATAATTTCCAATGGTTACCAGCGTCCCGAAGTTGGTCAGCAGGCTTGAGTCACCATCAACAACAACACTTCTTTTGTCTATTCTAGCGCATGCAAAACCCAATCCTATGGATGATACCATCCCAAAAGCGCCAGGATTATAAAACTGGTTAGGCGCATCATACCGCTCATATATTGAACGACTGATTAAACCTGTTGTGGAGAACACAGCATGTTGGGGAGTTATTGCATCCATAACAGCATCAATTGCTTCTTCTCGTTTCATTAACTTGTGATTAGTATAGTTTGACCTATTAATCATTCTTGAACACATATTAAGAGCTATGCTCTGAAAATCATATGAATTATTTTCCTGCTTTTCAATCTGCTCTAAAAATGCATTATTTTTTTGATCTTCTGATCTAGATTCATGAGGGTTATGAGAAGACCAGCCTCTTTTAATAAGAATTACTGCTGGCTTATTCTTTTCTCTCATGAATTTATATGTATCTGCAACTACTTGTTCGATATTATCCTCTTCAAGCTCAGTATGAAAAATATCCAGTCCTTTTAAAGTATGATTGGTTATGCCTCCAGTTATAAAATGCTGAGGTGCATCTTCTCCTTCACACCCCCTATACGCAACAATAAACAGAACAGGTAGATGGTATGGAAGAAGCAAAGAACCAATTTCATTTATGGATTTAAGTAACCCTGAATTTTGCATATAGATAAGAGGTGATTTACCTCCAAGATATGCTCCTGCAGCTATGCCTATTGACTCTGGCTCATTCTGCCCGGGGATATATAAAAAATTATTATCTTTCTCAAAGTTCTGGATAAAATATCGAAGCACACCGCAGGGAACTCCTGTTGCAAAGTTGGCTCCTTGATTTTTAATGAGATTATGAAAACTGTCTGCATATGGGTTTCCCTGAATAGATAAGTCATTAAATTCGGTTGCCATTTATTTTCTCACCTGCATATTGGGTTGACCAAGGTGCGCGATAATTTTCCCAAAGTCTTGGACGTAATTCTGTTGGAGCAAAGGTTGTTTCAATATCTAACCTTGCCTTAATATAATAATCTAAGCTTCTCGCTTCAGAGTCTCTAAGGTTTTCATGCTCAGGAACATAGTTCTGCATTAAATTCACTATTGGATGCCTTGTAAGAAAGGGAATATATTTTGGAAATTCCTGCTTAATCTTTTCAATAGGGTCCAATCCAAGAATATAAAGAAAAGTTGTTTCCATACCTCTTTTTTTTGCCATCTTTAATATCTGACGCCCTTTTTCCAAGCTTACTTTTACTTTTGAAGGTTTCATTAGTTGTTCTCTTCTGTCAAAACATTCAACTGTTAGATACATTCCAAAGGGTTTTATTTTTTCAAGAGTATCTAAAGCTTTGGGTGAGGTAATTTGTGAGCCGATGTATTTTATTTCACCTTGAAAACCATAATCCCTCAGTGTTTTTCTAAGCATAAGTATGTAATTCACAGTTTCATATTCATCTTTAAAACAACCAGTCACAATACCTATATCCTCTATATGCGACAAGTCAGTATCTTCGTTAGTATCGGTTAATGCTCTCATTCTGGCTTTAACACTTTCAGATGTAGTCAGGTCGCCACTATCATTAGCATCTAAATTGTAAGTCCCGCAGAACTCGCACCCGTTGCATGAACTTCTGGAGTTCGAGTTCATAGTTATGGCTTTTCCTGCCCTCCTATAATAAGTAACATCACAGGTATCGTTTTCAGGCATATAAGCATCTGCGATGGGTTCTTGATTCAAAAAAATGTATCTGGCGTTGTGTAAAAAAGGAGTGTCTTTACTTATTGTTCCTGCAAAAAAAAAGGGTTCTTTTTCTCCAAAGGGAAGGTACTTAAATCTTCCACGATTCATTTTTTCTTCAACATCAGAATCTGGTTTTTTCCAGAGGTTTGGTCTGTAATCTATGCCTCTTATGTTTAGAGCCATTAAAATAACGTCTAATTCTGGAAGACCATATTTATCTGAAAGAAAGTATGCTTGTTTGAGGTTCTTAAGCATACAGTAAAAGAATGCCTATTTATTTTTTAATCTTTCGATTGTTTACCACTCTTCAAAAGTTATGTTTGTAGTGTTCTCTGACAAAGCTCAACCAACCGTTAAATTCAAGATAAAATTCAAGGCGCTTGTCACTTTCTTTTCTGCGTAAACCCACCTGATTAATCCATTCGAACGCAGAGTCACAAACAATTTCATCCAAAGGCGTCACTGCACATTTATTCTCAATAATACTGCCAACTAACTTATTCACAGAAAAACCACCTGCTTCCAAAGGCAAATCCCAAGTTACGTCTAGAAATAATTCCCTGTCTTCAAACTTAGTTTTTAATGCCAAATGATGAGAAACAGGCAAATTCTGTGCCAAATCCTTAATAGCTTTAGGATAATCTGCTTTTACATCTTTCCAAAGAAAAGGATAGAGCATATATTTCACAGGCACCCCTGCCTGATCCAATATATTCCCCAGCAAAAAATGTTTGCCTGAACAAGAACCATAATTATTAGAAATTGTCTGAAGGATGTTATTTTTATAATCGTGCTTTCTTAAAAATACCTGAAAGGGTATATCTCTGACAGAAGTAAAAACCCTATCCATGTTCTTCACAAGACTGCCATCCAAGACTAAGTCATTTTTATTCAGCCATACAGAAACCTGATTTTTAATATATGACTCAAGCATATAAGAAGGAAAGCGCAAAATGTATTTAAACTTTTTTATTGCTCTGAGCCAAAAAACAGTAATAATCCTTATCATCTCTACAAAAAGAAACAATTTTAAAATTATTGTAATGTTCTTTTATAATATTCTTGTTATAAATAAAATGAACCAATCCTTTCTCATTCCCAATCTGCGGAACATAAGTATGGGGTGCAATCTTCTTAGCAGTCTTAACAAGACAATACCTGACCTTGCCCTTTGACAACCTGCCGCACAAAGTTATGAAAACAAACCCGCCAGGTCTTAAAACTCTTTCAATCTCCTTTATTGCTTTTTTAATCTTATCAACCTTGCCGTGCTGCAAGACCTGCACACTAATGACTGCATCAAAAAAGTTGCTCTGAAAAGGAAGCCTATCAAAAACATTGCCGACCTTAAAATTACTTTTAAGTTTAAATTTCTTCAGCTGCGCCTTGATAAATTTCAAGCCCTCAGGAGCAATATCAATACCAAACACCTCAAAACCATTTTTTGCAAGAAAAACCAAATCCTTGCCAGCACCACAACCCATGTCAAGGACGCGCTTAACACCCTGCTTTTTAAAAAACCTGACAATGCGCGACATTTCTTGATGCGGCTTTAGAATATGATAATAAGAATAATTCGCACCCTCTTTTTTATATATTTTATTCCATTGGTCCATTTTAAAAAAATACTGCCCCGTGCGGGATTCGAACCCACGTCACCGGATCGAAAATCCGGGATGATTGGCCAGGCTACACTAACGGGGCGTGTTGAAAAAATTTGAAAAAAAACTGGGCCCACTGGGACTTTCAAGAGATTGGCTTTTCCCGAAGGTAGGGGATTGAGCAACTCTGTTGCGAATGTCCCCTGCATTTTACGAGATTTTGGTGCCAAAATCTCTTTTGAACCCAGGACCGCCGGCTGTCCTAAAACATGCACGAAGCATGGCCATATAAGACCGGTGCTCCAGCCAGACTGAGCTATGGGCCCGTTTAAAAACTTTACTCTTATGTGTTCATTTTGCGTTTAAAAATCCTTTGGATTTTTGACCAAAAAAAGCTGTGGCTTTTTTTGCTTTAAAAAGTTTGTTGTTAATATTAATATAAAAGAACATTTTATATATTCTTCTTCCTTACTATATTCAAATGGTGGTATAATGAAAAGAAAACCTTTAATAGAAATCATAAGCAGCATCACATTACTCGGACTTCTGGCAAATCCTTTGTTTGGTTACAATCCACATCAACAGCAAGAACAAAAAAAGCCAAAAAAAATTATTGAACAAGCAGAGAGTATGGATGAAATCACACAGGCATATGAAAAAGTTGAAGTATTTTCTCATGTTTTAATAAAAGAAGCTTTGCATGCAATTAAAGAATATTATCCTGATTACACTTACAAAGCTAAAGAAGAATACCAAAAAAACATATCTCCTGAACTAAAACAAATATATAATGACCTCGACCAAAAAGTTGAAGAAATCATTGATTTGTATGGCACAGAATTAGATTCAAGAATGAGAGGTGAAATAGAAAAAATTAATCAAATGGTTTCTGCACCTCAAAAATTCATGCTCATCAATAAAGAATTGTATTCTGTCAATAAAACACTTAAAAGCTATGAAACAGATAATTCTATATTAATAGAACAGGAAAAGCAGGACTTGGAAAAGAGAAAGCTGGAACTTGAAAAAGAAAAAGCCAACATTCAAAACGTAAAAAGAGAAATAAGAATAGGAGATTATTTTAAAGAAGCACAAGCAAAAGTAAAGGCTGAAATCAGTAAAGTTCTTGAGCAGTACAAAAAATAGCAAAGTAATAACTCTCAAATAGCAAATCAAATTTTTAAATTAGTATATCTTTCTATTGTCCATAAGAGGTGGTAACATGTCAGAATCTAAACTAGAATTTCTAAAGAGGCCAGTAGGCAAAGTAGCAGCAACAGCAGGTGTTTTTCTAATGCTGACACCATATGCATTGGGATTAAAACAGACAGAGCAGGGAAAACAAGTAAAACAGAATCAAGAGATTCTGAATATGCACAAAAAGCGCATAAAACAAGAGAAAAAGATTTTCGAGAGGCAAAGAGCAGACCGGTTTGGAATTGTAATGCGCAATTACTTTGGAAAGCTAATGCCTGATGTGAAAAGAATAGCAGAGCTCAAAACACTTGATGAATTAAGTGCAGAGCAGGAAGCAGAACTCAAAACTCTGACTGAGAGAGTTGAAGCTCTGACTAAAGAGTACAGTCCAAGAATGAAAAGGTCTGCAGAACGATTTGGATATGAAATGGGACAAAAGGGTCGTGAGATGGGAAAAAGAATGCAGATGAAAATGGAAGGTCTTGAAGGAAGAGTAGAAAGAGAAATGAAACCTTACATGAACAAAATGAGACACCAGATGAGAGGAATGGAGCCATATGCAAAAAGAATGCGATATCAGGCCCAAAGACATATACATAAAGGAATGGAACACATGCGAGGGCTTCGGGCTTATGAAATGATTAAAAAACATCATGGTGAAGAAGCTGCAATAAAATACAAAACAATGGTTACTGAAGCAAAGGAAAAAACAAAAGAAATCAGAGCAAAATACAGTAAAGACATGGAAGAATTCAGAAAAGAAATGTTTGAGTTAAGAAAAGAAATGAGAGAAAATTTCCGAGAATATTTTACTACAATAAAAAAGAAATAAATGCGCCGACTGGGAACAAAAAAAGTTATTATTAAGGCGCAGCTTTTTTCTTCCACTTATCTTTATTAGCCAAACCAATAATCAGGTACACAAATCCCAAGCCAGTTATTCCCATGAAACCGGGATTGGCTGCAATGCTCAGGACAATGCCTAAAGGTAAGAAAGAAATTCCTAATACAAAAAAAGCATAATAATTAGTTTCTTGAGGTTTACCCTGCTTTTTAATTTTTGACAGAAGCGCTGCTAATATCACACCAACCAGTATTATAATAACTGCGACTACAAAAGGAGCCAATGATAAACCACTCATAATATCACCAAATGACAGATGCATCAAATGCTATAAGAATTTTTCGGAAAAAATGAATAAATGCGCCGACTGGGAATCGAACCCAGGTCCCAGCCTCTTTGCAGATTTTGCCTTTCGTAAGGTTCGGAGGATTTCGCAAAGCGAATATCCTCCTTAAACGCTTTCAAGCGAAACTTAGTTTCGTTGTGCCAAAAAGCTTCGCTTTTTGAGCATTACAAGATTTTTAGCAAAAATCTTGGCAAGGCCGAATTATAACCACTAAACTACCGGCGCATTTGTGATTAGAATTGGTTCTGTAGAAGTCTTTTTAAAACTTACTTTTTCTTCTTGGTTTTCTTCAATAATTCTGGTTTTTTTGGCTTAACATTCAATTCTTTTAGCTCTTCTTCTAATTCTGCTCTTTCAGGAAAATGAACCTGTAGTTTTTCTTTTTCTTCTGGCTCAAGCTTTCGGGTAATTATAATCATCTCATTCTTGAATATCAGGTCGGTCTGGCTGATAAATGCCAATAATATCAATCCTGTGTATATGAACTGAAAAAACACACTAATCTCATTTACATTTAAACCCAAAATTGTTGCCACACCATAGATTGAAAATGCCATGAAGAAAATTGCATATACTAAATATATGGCGCTTGCCACTAAGAGATAATCCCATGGCCGCCTTTCTTTGTGGCTCGTGGTTTTTTTCAGAAAGAGAACTGCATAAATTATAATGAACAAGGCAATAAATACATTTGCCATGGAGAATACGCCTCTGAGAACATCTAGGAACATTTTTTTTACCCAACCCTCTTTTTTATATTAAAATTATTTTTAAGGTTTATATAATTTTGTATAAAGTGGGCCTGGCCGGATTTGAACCGGCGACCCTCACCATTTTGAGATTGACTCGTCAAGGTGATGTCATACCGAACTAGACCACAGGCCCAAACTAATTTTTTCATTCATAGCATCTTCAAAAGTTAATATTCTCTTAATAGCAGACTCTGCCTCCCCGCAGATTTTACGAAAATCTGGTAAAAGTGTGTGGCGTAAAGCCACACGCGTGGAGCTTTATGCTCCACATTTTCGCCAACCTTTTCTTAAAAGGTTGGGGGGCAACCCCTGGCAACGAGTAAGAATCAATTATAATCAATGAACTTTTGACCGGAGGATGCTATGAATAATGAAACCTTATTCTTGTGTGAATATTTCTATGATTGATGCAAAAGCTGGCCTTGTTATCAGCACTCCGATTGTAACACCAATTATTGTAGTAACTGCAAATCCCTTGAGCAATCCTGCTCCTGTACGATAAAGAGGCAGCATAGCAACTACTGTTGTTAGATATGCAGCGATGATTATGAAAAAGGCTTTTTTGAGTTTGTCTTTCCAGCCTGTATATTTTGATTTTTCACTCATGAGTGTCTCATCAGTAATAACTATCTGATGGTCTACTCCAGTTCCTATTGCAATAATTATACCTGCGATTGCAGCTAAGTCAAGGTTCCATCCAATAAGTGATGCAGCTCCAAGGATGATAATTGCTTCTGAAACCATATTAATAACCATTGGAATGCTTACTACCAGTTTTCTGTATCTGATAAATACTACAATTGCAACTGCTAATATTGCAACAATTCCAACGAGAATTGCATTTTTAATGAATTCTTCTCCAAGAATCGGACTGATTGTATCTGTCTTTACAATCTCAAGTTTGACTGGGAGACTTCCTGTTACAAGAATTGTCTGAAGTTTTTTCATCTGCTCTAAAGCATCTGCCATTGCTGCCTGTTGCGAAGGCCCGGCTCCGCTTCCAGAAATACTTATGTCTGTCTGAGGATTTCCTTTTAATTCAGAACCAATACTTAGTTCGTCAACAATCTCATCATCAAGCAGCAATAATAATTTTTCTGATAAATAATCATTTCCTTGTTCATCAAGTACAATTTCCAAAGTCTCTGTCACATCTGCCTGCTTCTGTGCTGCATCAGGAGTAAGTGCAATACTAAATCTAAACCTGCAAGCCCATTGTTCTTCCTGTCCTTGTATAGGATTGCATCCAACATTTGGATCAATTCCTGAGCAGTCTGGACTTCTGCAAACATAGGTTATATCCCGCCCGCCAATAAATACAGTCTGATTGGCAATCTGAGCTTCAAACTTGCCTTGATTTGCAACTAAATCTCTTATTTCTTCTTTTGTTGCGCCTGCAATTTCCACAATTATAAAGTCATTGCCTGCAAGGTCTGATGTAGGTTTCACAATAATATCTGAAAGACCATAAGTATTGAGTCTTTGCTTTATAGTCTCAATTACAAAGCTAAAATCTTCTTCAGAAACCTCTTCTTCTGGTCGAAGTACAACTCTGCTTCCTCCGCTTAAATCAAGACCTTGTTTTATGTTTGTAGTTGGAGCTTTATAAAGTCCAAGTCCAATATCTGCAACACCGATTATTTCTTTTTCAAATTTAGGAACTTCAATTGTTTTTGTGACATTAATTGTTTCATTTGTTGTCTCATTAAAGACCTGTTCAACAATTGTCTGGGTTTCTGTCTCATTCAGATATGTAATCTTATATTCTGGCAAAACCTCCAACCTGTAAAGGCTTTTGGTGGTCTTCAGAGTGAATGTTCTGTTAATGTCAAGTTTATTTACAAAATCATAATATTCTTTTAATGAATTCACAGGTATATTATTTATATTAAGAATTCTTTCCCTGCTCATAGGTTTTATTCCTGCTGTCGGGCTTTCAATTCCTGCAATGCTTGCAGAACTATCCTTAGCAACAGTCCTGATTGCCAGACCTTTTGCCCATGGATTTGGATGAATAGCAATCAAAGCAAGGACTACAAAGACTATGAGAATAATTATACGCACATTTTTAATTGCTTTTTTGAATTTTCCCATTTTTCTTTTTATTATTTTATTTTTATTCCTCACTTATATTAGCAAAATCCAAATCTGCTTTTTTCTTGGATTTAGCTCTGTGTTCAACATAATATCTAAGCAAGCCTGTGTTTTGGAGCCATGTATTCATTATATCAACTAATAATCCAATAAGTAAAATAATCATAATCTGCCTGATAACTTCTGACTGTGTAAGTACCAAAGCAAGTGTTATTGCAACAAGTGTTGTGATATTCATAGTAAGTCCTGTTTTGGCAGCACTTATAATCCTGTCAAACACTGTTCCTTCTTTTCTCTTAAGCACTCGTGTGCTAAGAAGAATATCTGTGTCAATACTATAACCTATAAGCATAAGAAACGCTGCAATGCCTGCAGTGCCAAGTTTTATATCCATTAGATTAACAATTGCCAGTGTTACAATAATGTCTGAAAAAACAGATAAAATAGCTGCAAGGCTTGGAATGCTGAAAAAAGCATATATGACAAAAACTCCTAAACCAATTATCAGACCCACAATATTCATAGCTATGGAAGCCTGAAACATTAACACTGATGCTACAATTGACAATACAGCTGAAATAATTTTTGCCCATGTATTGTGTCCAAAGTAAAGAAAAACAACCAAGCCCATAAATACAAATGCTACAAATAGAGCTCTTAGGATTTGATTGAAAAATTCTTCTCCCAAGCTTGAACCAGTTATCTCTACAGAAGCATCTACTCGCGCATCTGGAATTTTTTCTTCCAAAGCATCAAGAATTCCATCTTCTGCTTCAATATTCTCAGAGGTCACCATAATTGCTTTTTGCTCTCCAAACTCAGCAATCGCCCTTATATCCATATCATCAGCTGGAAAACGCGTCTTAAAAAAAGCATTAAGTTCTTCAAGATTAACCTGTTCCTGAACAGGGATTGTAATCACAATTCCTCCTTTAAGGCTCACTCCTCTGTTAATAAAGTCGCCTGTCTGTGCATAATTCATACCTAGGCTTATGATTGCAATAATCAGAATAATAAAAGGTATAAACAAAAGTTTTTTGTACTGCTTATCATAAAACTTCAAGAATCCTTTGCGTTCGCCCTTTTGATGGATAGTTCTTTCCTGCTCTTCAACTTTTCTGAGCTGCTGCAATCTTTCTTCTTTTAACAGCTTTCTCTTCTGCTCTCTTCTATCTCTACGCGATAACCCCATTAATGACTTGGGATAAATATCTATTAATAAATGTTTTGGTGAGAGTTGAATTATTAAATCAATAGTAAAATATATATACTGAGAATACAAAAATAAGTATGAACATAAAAAAAGAGGTTTTTGCTGTGAAAAAAGGCCAGGGAGCTTTTGAATACGTACTTGTTGTTGGAATTGCCATGCTTTTGATAGTTCCTGGTGCAATGCTTTTCTATAATTATTCTACAAGATCAAGCGATGAACTTATGCGTTCAAGAATTGACCTGGTTGGCAATGATATAATGGGCAGTGTTGAAAGAGTTTATTATATTGGAGAAAACTCCTGGGAAACAATTAAGCTGGATGTGCCTGAGACTGTAAGAAGAATTTATGTTCTTAACAATGAAGAGCTGGTGATTGAATATGATTCGCATGTTGGCGTGAGTGAAGCTGTGTTTTTCTCTAATATAAATATGACCACACCACATCCACAAGGAAGCATTAGTGATTCTGTTCACGCAGGCCTGAATATAATAAGAATTACATCAATGGGAAGTTATGTTCTTATTAATGAGATAAGATGAACCTTGCGAATAAAAAAAAAGGGCAAAGTAGTGTTGAGTTTGTTTTAATAGCCAGTGTTATGTTTTTGGTCTTCCTCGGTATGTTTGCAGTAATACAGGGCAGATTAACAGGGGCTTACAAAAACAGGCTCTACAATTCAATGACTGAGTTAAGCAATGTTGTCGCCACAGAAATTAGGCTTGCAGGTTCTTTTAATGATTATTATTCAAGAGAATTTTATATCCCTTATGTTGTGAGTGGTTATGAATACAGTATTTCTCTTCAAAACCAGAATGAAATTGTTATTAGTTCTGAAGATTTGTCTTATGTTTTATTTCTGGATATAAATGTAAGCGGAGATATTGACAAAGGCATTAATCTCATTAACAAGACAGATGACAATATAACGATTACGAATTTTGGATAGGGTTCTTGATTAAAAACCTACACAGTCCTATGTTATGGGTAGGTATTATATTAGAGAGACGCGTGCTTAATTTTTTCTTCTAATACAGATTTCATAACATCTATTTCTTGAGGTGCGAAAAGGCGACCTACAAGAGGGATATTAGGTATAAAGCCTTTATCATATTGGTCAATCCTACCTTGAAGATAGTCTTGGCTCATTTTTCTATACTTGCCTCTAAGTTTTTCTGATCTTTCTGCGTAATCGCAGACCGCAATTAAAAAAACTGGTTTATTGTACATTTTTTTATTCCTCCATAAATGGAATAATACCAATATATTTAAATACTTCTCCCCCCTAATAGGGTAGAAGTATGGAATCAGAAATTAAGCAAACGCTCAAGAACATTGGATTAACTAAAGGAGAAGTAGATGTTTATCTGGCATTACTTGAGCTTGGATTATCCACCACCGGCAGGATTACAAAGGAAGCCAATATCTCAAGTTCAAAGGTATACGAAGTTCTACAAAGACTAATTTGTAAGGGTCTTGCATCTTATAACCTTGAGAATGGAAAACACTATTATTCGGCAACTCCTGTTGAAAGATTAGTTGATTTTTTGGAAGAACGAAAACAGGATTTAACAGAAGGTCAAAATGAAATTAAAAAATTATTGCCTCAACTTGAAAACAGGAGAAAGATGCAAAAATCTGCTGAAGCAATAATTTATAGAGGGAGACAAGGACCTTTAATAGTTCTTAATGAGTGTTTAGAGGCAGGGAAACGAGGAGTAGAAATAGTTGGATATGGAACTGATGAAGATGATTGGGAGAAACATTTTCCTGCACAACTTAGCGAATTTATTGAAGAATCAAAAAAACATAAAGTTAAATCTAGGATTATTTTTGGAAAAGGTTTTATGCCTAAAAATCATACTGCTGGAATCAGACATCTTCCTCCTGAATATTTTTCACCAGTTAGAACAGTCATATATGGAAACAAAGTAGCAATAGTTGATTTTACTAAACCGATCACTACCATAATTATTGAAAAAGAAGAAATCGCAAAAGCCTATATGAATCACTTTGATATGTTGTGGAAACTTTCTAAAAAATAAATTTCTTGCGAAGCGAGACTAAATGTTGCATGGCAACCGCGAGCGCACTCAGAATTACTTCTTAAAAACCGTAAGATATATAAATAACCTATGAATTTATAATCATATGAATTAATTTTCATACGAGGTGCATATGGTCATGAGCCACTTAAACTACAACAAAAAAGTTCTGAAAGAATTCCAGCATCCCTGCAACATGGGCGACATCCCCTGTCCAGATGGGCACGGCAAAGTTGGCAACCCTGCATGCGGAGACATAATGGAAGTATTCTTAAAAATAAAAAATAACAAAATAATTGACATTAAAGCCAAGACATTTGGATGCGTGGCAGCAATAGCAACCACATCAATGCTCACAAAAATGGTAAAAGGCAAAACTTTAGACCAGGCAATGAAGATAACCAAAAAAGACATTATCAAAGCCTTTGGCGACATGCCTCCAATCAAAGAGCACTGCTCACTTCTCGGACTGGACGCGCTTCATCAGGCAATTGATGATTATAAGAAGAAGAACAAATAAGCTGTTTCTGCACAATCTAATATCATCAAACCCAAACAAATAGTAATCTTTATATAGGAGCAACTCCACAAAAAATCTAAAGGAGATTAAGCATGGGAATATTTGGCAACTTTTTAAAGAAATTCCTAAAATCGCTTTTCAAGAAGAAAGGCGAGATAAAATTGGGATTGTACGGCCCTCCAAACGGAGGAAAAACTACTCTTGCTAATAAGATTTCTATGGATTGGCTTGGCGAAGAAGTCGGCATTGTAAGCGGAATTGCCCACGAAACAAGAGAAATCCAGATTAAAGAGCAGATTACAATCAAATCCAAAGGTAAAGAGCTGACTTTCAACCTGGTTGACACTCCTGGAATCGCAACAAAAATTGATTATGAAGATTTTTTAAAAGCAGGCATAAAAGAAAAAGAAGCAAAAACCAGGGCAAAAGAAGCAACCAAAGGTGTTATTGATGCAATCAAGTGGCTGGATGACATGGACGCTGTAGTTATTGTTCTTGATGGCACTAAAGATCCATACTCACAAGTTAATATCACAATCATCGGAAATCTTGAAGCAAGAAAAATTCCTGTGCTCATAGTTGCAAATAAAATTGATTTGAAAAAAGCAGACATAAAAAAAGTGCAGGCTGCTTTCCCGCAGTACGATGTTATTGGAATCAGCGCCAAGTATGGCAAAAATATTGAGGATTTTTACGAAGCATTGTTTAAAATAACCAACCAATGAAAAAAGAGGATGAGCCAAAATGTTAACACTTCAATTTATACCATACGGAGAACTCAGTTCCCTGAGCTCTGAGAAAAAAATACAAAAGCTTCTTCGAATAGTAAGAGAGGATAAAATCGTCTTATTGGAAGGAAAGCTTGGAATCAATGAAAAGTCTGAACTTATCAGAAAGACAATGGAAGAAATTGACGACAAGTTCAAAGGTATTGAAATTGAAGACCTCGACCTGGAGAAAAAAGACAAGGCTTTCTTTGAAAAAATAAGAACCATATTCATTAACTTTATTCTCGGCAGCAGAAAAGGAATGACAATTATTGGTCCTGCCAGCATAATAAAAGAGATAAAAAAAGACCCTGATAAGATACAGTTGTTCACTGAGGATACAAAGAAGAAGAAAAAGAAGTGAACCAAAGTTTCAATAACATTAATATATTCATTCTGATTTCCTTATTCTATGATTAGAAAGACAAAAGTTTGTGTTTGGTCGTATAACAAGAAAAACAAACTAGAAGACAAACTTACAACAGGCAAATGGATAAAAACAGGTTTTGTAAAGTATTTTGAAAAAATATTTCCTGAAATAAACAAACTTGTTGATCAAGGAGCCATCTTTAGAGCCAAGTATACGCACAAAGAAAATTCAGAGTATGATCCATTGCCACATTTCACACCTATTTTATGCGTATATGGTGATGACAAAACAAAAGAAAGAACAAAAAACGAATTAATAAAATTAGGTATTATTCCCGACGAGTGGAAATATGATACTGAAACAAAAAAAGACTGGGCTCCAGACGGAAAATTACATAATGAATATATTTTTAGGTTATTAATAGACTCAGAATGGGAATCATCAAAATAACAATAAATATAAACCATTAACTTATTCTAAGCAATAATATGCCACACCAGTGTGTAAGATGCGGAAAGCTGTATGAAGATGCTTCTGAGGAGATTCTGAAAGGATGCTCCTGCGGAGCTAAGATGTTCTACTTTATAAGAAAGGAAAAGCTTAAACAGATACAGGAACAGCAGGAAAAAGAAAAGCTTACTCTGCAAGAAAAAGAAGAAATAGAAAAAGAAGTCTATGACCTTATCGGCGATAATATTGACATGGACAAGCCAGTCATCTTGGACATTGAGAGCATAGAAATTCTTAAGCCCGGCAAATACCAGTTAGACCTGGTCAAATTATTCAAAGCTAAAGAGCCACTTATATATAAGCTTGAAGACGGCAAGTACATGGTTGACATTGTTGAAAGCTTTAAGAAGATGGGTAGAAAAGCGAAATAATTCTGATTCTCAGTTTATTTTTCCGGTTTTTCCTCAGTAGGGTTTATTAATAACTTATTCTGAACTTTTAAACAGAAAGATTTATATATAACATGACAAGTAACATATAACATGACAGGTTATAGTGATGAAGGAAGTAATAAACGAAAAAAAAGAAATAGGTTATTGCAGAAAGCTTGTCAGAAAGCTCTACAAAGTAGAGAAAAGCAAGGAATATCCAGGAGAATTAAAATTTTGCATACAATACTTATATTATCAAGATAATAAATGGCTTGAGATCGTAAGAATAGACAATTATTTACACCAAAACAAATCAGGAACACACATACATTTTTTCAATAAAAAAAAAGTTAAATGGATGGAATTAAATTTCAAAGAAGCAGAAAAAGAAGTTATAAGACTGGCAGAAAAAATAATTGTGTTTTTAGAAGGTGAACAAAATGGTAAGAATAATGATTGTTGAAGATATGAAAAAATATACAAAAGAGACAGACAAATATGTAGAGGATGTCTTAGCAGAAAGAGTTCCGATAGACAAAGAAAGAGCAAAACACACAATTGTTGTAACACCAGAAGGATTCGCGCGGCTTTTCAGCCCGGAAAAAGTAAGATTAATGCTAAGAATAAGAAAAAACAAAATAACAAACATATATCAGTTAGCAAAAGAACTGGGAAGAAAATACGAAGCAGTACATAGAGACATAACCTACTTAGAAGGATTTAATTTAATCAAAATAAAAACAAAAGACAACAAGAAAATACCCTACCTAGATGAAAAAATAACATTAACATCGTTTGCATAGTCGAAAACAATATAAACTCATTCTCTTAACTTCTTCCCATGATAATAGTCGACATTCATGCACACATGGACTTTAAGGAATATGATGAAGATCTAGACAAAGTCATAGAAGAAAACAAAAAAGCAGGTGTGGCTGCTATTATTAATCAAGGGGTTGATGTTGCAAGCAACAGAAAAGTTTTGGAGCTTGCAAAAAAATATGATATAATCAAGCCAGCATTGGGTTTTTATCCTGTTCATGCAGTTGAGGTAAAACCAGACGTGTTTGATGCTGAGATTAATTTCATTTCAAAGCAGGACATTGTTGCTATTGGCGAAGTTGGTCTTGATTACAAAAAAGGTGATGACAATCCTTTTGGCGACAAATACCGGAATGAAATGAGAGCTTGCTTTGAAAAATTCATTGCTCTGGCAGAAAAAAAGAAAATACCTATAATTGTGCACAGCAGAAAAGCAGAGCTTGATGTTATTGAAATGCTTGAAAGCAGCAGCCTGAAAAAACAACAAATCATTGTGCATGCATTCATGGGAAGAAAGCATCTGGTGGACCGGATTCTTGACAATGGATGGAATCTTAGTGTTCTTGCAATTGTCAACAAGCTGCAGCAGGTTCAGGAAATAGTAGCAAAAGCTCCGATGAACCAGCTGCTTACAGAAACAGACTGCCCTTACATGACTCCGTATCCAGACATCAAAAGAAATGAGCCAAGATTTATAATCGAAGCCCTTAAAAAAATTGCAGAGATAAAAAAACTTGATATTGAAGAAGTTTCAAAGATGATTTATCAGAATTACCAGAAGATATTCTAAGTTAATCTCTTACCAATTGACATTTGTCAAAAACTCTTCAGCTGTTGGCCTATTTTTCCAGTTATGCTCAAGACTTGCCTCTATCACTTCGATTAAACCAGAAGGATATATGTGAGCATCTTTTCTCATTTTCAAAGGCTTATAATGGTCATTGCTCTTGCCCCTAATCAGAAAAATATATTTTTCTCCTATTGAACGTAGAATATTATCAAAAAAATCTGAATTAAGCACATAATAATTATCAAAAGGATGAAATCTTGCAAGCAGCTCATAACAGATTATTCCTAATGAATAAATTTCTGATTTTGCATTCATCCACTCTTTTCCTCTTTTTTTAGGAACTCTCTCAGGTGCAAGATATTCATAGGTTGTAAGCTCATTAAAACTATTTTCAATTTGGTCATTAGCAGAAGTTCCAGGCTCTAAAAAAACAGCATCTTTGAAATTTACTAATTTGACAGTTTGCCTTTTGTTTTTTTGAAGAACTATGTTATCAGGATTCAGGTTTCTATGATAAACAATTGGCTTATTCAGAGTTGGAGTGTGAAGATAATCCACAACTTCACTAAGTTCTTGAATTATTTTCAGTTTATTCTTCAGAAGCATGTTGTCTTCTGAATTATAAATGCTTTTCAGAGAACAACAATCAAGATATTCAAAAACAAAATAAGCTCTCTGGTTGAATTTTCCTCGCAAGTCCCATTCAGATTTTACAACAGGGCCAAATGCTTTTTCAATGCCTTTATGATTTAAAGTCAATAAAGTTTTCTGCTCCTGTCCAATTAACTTGCACAATGAAGATTCTTCAAAACTTGATAGTTTATGCATGAGTGTGGCCAGTACAAAATAAGGAGGCTTTTTTGACATGTCTTTATCATCAAAACCAAAATAATGAACAAAATTAACTCCTGGCTGATTCTTCACCTCTCTTTTTTTCAGATAAATATTTTTACCAGATTCTAATGTAAGTGTTATGGGTTTTGTTAAGGATTTGAACATGTAATCAAATGGTTTTCCCACACTACTTGCAACTTTACCAGTGGCTTTTACAGGCGCCTTCACTATCTTAGCGATAGAAAATCTTTTCTTTACCATATAAGGAAATGGATAATGAATTAATTTATAAACCTTTTTCCATTCACAGCAAGAATGAAGAAAAAAACAATACATAACACGCCATATTATTCTTGGAGAACAGGAGACCTTGCAAAAGGATGCAGGCATTGTGTTAAAGGAGAAAAACTTGTTTTGTTCATAACTGGCTTATGCAGCCGCCGATGCGATTTTTGTCCTGTTTCTGATAAAAAATTATACAAGGATGTGACCTATGCAAATGAGATGCAGACAACAAATATAAAGCAAATCATACAGGAAGCAAAGCTTTGCAGCGCTGAAGGAGCAGGCATAACAGGAGGAGATCCATTAATCAAAATACAGAATACCTGTTCTGCAATAAGAAAACTAAAAAAAGAATTTGGAAAAGATTTTCATATTCATCTTTATGCACCGCTCAAACTCTTAAATGCTAAAAAACTCAAAAAACTTCACAGCGCAGGTCTTGATGAGATACGGTTTCATCCTGACTTTGAAAAGCCGTCTGAATGGAACAAACTGAATTTAGCAAAAGATTATGACTGGGATGTGGGTGTTGAGATCCCTGTGATTCCTGGAAAAGAAAAATCAATTCTTGGTCTGATTTATTACATTAAAGACAAAGTTGATTTTCTGAATCTTAATGAGCTGGAACTCGCTGACAATGCAGCCTGGAGAGAAAAGAAAAATATCAAATGCAAAGACGAGCTTTCTTATGCAATCAAAGGAAGTGATGAACTTGCAAAAAAACTTTTAGAAACCTGCGCCAATATAGGGCTTAGAACACATTACTGCACCTGCAAATTAAAAGACAAAGTTCAGCTGGCAAAAAGAATAAAAAGACGAGCTCAGAATATTAAGCAGAAATTTGACATTGTCACAAATGAAGGCATGATTATCAGAGGAGCAGTTTATCTGCCTGAATTAAAGCCAGGTTTTAGCTATCACGATAAACTAAACAAATTAAATGATAAGCTGAAAAAAGAAGAGAAAAGGAAAATCTTAAATAATCTTGAATCAATAAAAAAAAAGTTAATAAAGCAAGAGAAAATACCTAAAGACATGATTGCTGTTGACAAGGAAAAACTCAGATTGATAACAAGCAAGACAATTGTTAAGAAAATAAAAACAAAACTATTGCCAAAAGCAATTGTGACTGAGTATCCAACCTTTGATGCTCTTGAGATGGAAGTTGAATTCATATAGGTGATGTAATTGGAAATTAAAATCGATACAAAAAAGGATTCTGCAGATGACATAAAAAAAGCAATTGATTTATTGCAAAGAATTGTTGAAGCCAGTGGCGGAGGCAGTTATGCTCCAAGCAAAATTAACACCGGCAGTGATGTAGCCACAGGCATGATGGGCTTGTTTGGCGACAATCCTGTAGTAGAAAAGCCTGATGAAGACTCAGACAATCCTGATGATGAAAAAGAAGAAGACATCCAGTTAATACCATATTAAATTATTAATCATAACAGAATCTTGAACCCGACATAAAATGAAAAAATATGAATATCTTGATCACACTGCTGATTTAAAGATCAGAGCTTATGGCAAGACTATTGAAGAGGCTTTTGTAAACACAGCAATAGGAGGATTTGATTTTCTTACTGACACAAAAAAAGTTAAAAAAAAGATTGAAAAGAATATCAGCATCAGTGCAAACAGAATTGAATCTCTTCTCTATGATTTTCTCGAGGAGCTTTTGTTCATGCTTGACACAGACGGACTTATAACTGCAGAAATTAAGGACTTGAAAATCCAGCAGGAAAAAGAGAAGTATTCATTAACATGTATTGCACTTGGCGACAACTACAAGAACTATGATGTCAAAGGCAACATCAAGTCAGTTACTTATTCTGAGATGAGCATAAAAAAAGAAAAAAATGGTTTTATTATTGAAGTTGTTCTTGATATTTAATTATTTGATTACTCAAATATCTGGTTAATTATTTAAAATCATGATACAAATCGACAACTCTTTTTTCAAGAGCATTTTTGAACTCAAAAATAGTTCTTCTTTCTGAACCTCCTGAAGAAGTTGTATAATAATCCTTGACAAACAATGGTTCACCAATATTTACTTTGACTTTGCCAAAAGGCTTTAACCAAAAACCAGAAGTTCCTTTAATACTTATTGGAGTCACAGGAACATTCATATCATGTTTCATAAGCATTTCATAAGCTGTTTTAGGAGCTCCATAAGTAAATTCTCTTACCTCTTGATTATTTATATCGAACTTGCTAGGTCTATCTTTTCTATTATACTGCATAAATACAACTGCAAGGTCATTAAGAAGATACTGCTCAACAATTTGCTTATAAATTGAATTTCCATTATTTTTTCTTAGGCTCACTGGAATTGATCCAACATCATCTATCCGGGATGAAATGAATTTTGAAACATACAATCTAAGCGGAGCTGAGAGAAAATTGAAATTACTTGCTGCTATATCACTCAAATAACGTAGTTTTTTTCTACAAATAAGATTAACATAATTTCTTATTAATTTATCAAAATCACCCTGCACGAATATTTCTTTGTTCGCGAGAAAAAACAATTGCCTTTGATACAATGCAATTAATGATGCAATATCTTTGTGAGCTCCAGGATGGTTAGCCACAATTAAATTTGCACCTTTTTTAACTTTGTTTTCTGCGCCTTCCCAGGAGAGTATATCTCCACATAATGCAAAGGCCGCCATTGGTCTGGCTCGTTTATCATACAATTTCTTTGCTTTTTCATCAGGAATTATTATGTTCATCTTAACTCCTCATTGAGAGTAACAAAATAAACATAAGAAAATAAGCCTTTATTTATAAATTATTCCATCAATTAGGCTCCATCCAAAAAATAAATAAATGCTGTTTTTCTAAAAGAAAAATATGGGCAAGCCAAATATTCGGCTCAACCTACAAATAGATTCGATAAGAAACCGACTACTATTAGAAAAAGCAACAAAATTGCTTCTTTCTTGTGTCATGTTTCTTCCGAAAGTTCCATGCATGCCAATCGCTTTTCCCATTACTCATAATATAATGACCTGCAACTTCGTCTAGATCTGGATTAACAATATTAAGAATTTTGGCTGCGTGCTGACAATAAAGAGTGGGATAACCAGTAAGTATTTTTTCAAGTACTCTTCTTACATTAATTAACTCATTCATGTATGGAACGTCAGCAATTATTACCATTTTATTCACATTTATATTAAATCTTATTTTTCAGGAAGCTTGAATTTTCCTTTTTCATACAGACTTCTAATTCTGTGGACACTGTCTTCTCCTTCAATCTTGGTTCCGTCTTCCCAAAAACAGTCGCCACTACCGTATTTTCCTTTTTGATAGATTATTTTGTCTCCTATGCTTAGGAAATCGTCGATTGTTTCTGCTTCTACTCTGACTTTACCATTAACAATGATTTGATCATTTCCTTCTTCGACTTTTGTTATGTAGGCTGGTTTTCCCTGAAGGTCTTGCAGTTCTTTGATTCCTGAATCACCATAACCCTCAGATGAAACTTTCTGGCTTTCTTTTTCATCGAACACAACCATATCTTTGCCATCTTGTGATACTTTATATGTGAGTTTGCCTCCTATGAATTGGATATCTTCAATCTTATCCTTCCATCCTTTTGATTCATATTTGACTTGCTCTTGCTTGTCGATAACAACAAACATCTGGTTTTTTTCTTTGGCTGTATAAACTACTTTATCTTCAAGCAATTCGACATTTGACACAGAATCATATTTTTTTCCTCTGTGCACTCCGCCTCTTGGACCGATTTCAGCTATAAATTGCTTTTTTCTACCAGCAGATGCTTTTATGAATAATCTTCCTTGTGTGTGGTTTGTATTATCTATTGATTTGTAACTTGCAATAACTTTATTATTCCAAACCAATTGATCTGTAGTTTCTTCTTCGCCGTCTTCATCTTCTGTTACGCTCTGCCCGACAAAGCAGACCAAATCTTTTTGGATTATTGGAGTTGAATATTCTTTGAATTTGTCAAAAGGTATACTTTCAGTTTCTTCTGGCCCGATTACAAGCACTTTTTTATCTTTTCCATCAATTTCCTTAGTTGCAACATATCCTGTAAACATTCCTGTTCTGTTACCCTTTTTGTCATATTCATCAAAACTTTTCCCTATTTTCTTATAGGTTTTTGAACGGAAATCTCCTCTGATTAATTGCTGCAGGTTATCATCATTTTCTATTTTTAGTTCAAGACCTTTATCTGTGTTTGATCCAGAGATTACTTTTTTGAACTCTTCTGTTCTTACTTCTTTTTTGTCTTTGTTTGTGAATACAAACACTTCTTTTCCTGTTTTCAGGCCGGCTATATATGAGCCAAAATCAAACTTTCTAAAATGTGTGATATCTGAATCTTTGTCAATTTTCATTACTGAACGAGCTTTTTTCTGACCCCGCATTACATCCATATATTCCACAGAACCTTCATCTGTATCTATGACTGCAAACATTCCTTGTGCTGCCCAGCCAGGGTTTACTGCAATCACATCATCTTGTTTTGTCAGATGTCTTGAGTGGGTATGTCCAAATATGATTAATTTTTTCAAGTCTTTTTCCTGAGATTCTTGTGCATATTGTTTAGCAACATGATCAAGTTCGTCTATTGCCATTTCCAATTTATCTCGAGGCAGTTCTTGTTCATATTCTGCTAAGTTATGCTGTGTAAATATGACTACGTCGTCAAGTTTAAATGTAGAACCGTTTTCATGCACTGTTCCGCCAACTTCGCGAACATCACGATTAAACTCCCATCTCTCCATTGTACTACTGGCTTTTTCCCAGTAGGTTGTGTGTAATTCTTCAATTCCTTCATAAGCTTTTATTGCTCCATGAAGGTCTCCTGCATCCAGAACTATTTTTATATCATTTGCTTTTGCAAACTTAACAATATTTTCTATTGATTCCCGTTCTTTGTGTGTGTCGGATACAATTATTGCTTTCATTTTCACTCCCTCTTATTTTTTTAAATGTGATATCAATATAATTGATTTGAGCCTTTATAAAGTTTTCGTTTTGTAACTATTAATGAGTAGTTACAAATATGTCGGGTGGGGTTGTTTACATTTTTACATCTAATTCATACAAACCTTTAAAAAGAGAAGATTACTTGCAAGCACTGTTATCCCTGTTTATCTGGATAATGAGTATACGAGGAGTATAGGAGGAGTAAAATGGAAGGAAGCGTAAAATGGTTTAATAGACAGAAAGGATTTGGATTTATCGCAGGTGAAGATGACAAAGAATATTTTGTTCATCACACATCTCTTGAACAGGGAACATTTATCCGTGATAATGACCGAGTCTCTTTTGAACCTGCTGAAGGCGACAGAGGAGCAGTTGCCAAAGATGTCAAACTGCTGCAAAAAGGCAGTGAGATTGCTAAAGGCGCAGCACCTGAAGAACAAGCTGAGGAATCAGCTCCTGAAGAAGCTGATGATGATGCACCTGAAGACGAAGCAGACGAACCTGAAGAAGACGATTAATAAGATTAATTCTTTATTTTTTTTATTTTTTTAAGAAAAATATTCAAAATTCGTTTTTGAATTTTGTTTTATTTTTTTTATTTTTCTTTTTTTCTTATATTTTTTAGAGAAATATATTTATAAAACTTATGTATGAGAACGCGCTTTTAGAACCAGTCATCATATAGTTCTTCTTCCAGCTCATCCTCTTCAGATTCAGATAAGAAAAATTCTCTATATTCGTTAGTGTTCTTTTTCCTCATTATACAAATATATGAAGTGGTTTATTTATAAATACTTTTCGGAAAAATCAGGTTTTTTTGCTATTTTTTCCTATATTTTATGCTTAATTTCAAGTTATCTCAAACTTAACAAAACCTTTTTATATACTGGTTAGTTTTTAGTTATTACAAAACATAAAGGTGATACTTATGAAAAACAAGTTTATTATTGCAGGAATTATTTTAGTCATGCTTTCATTGTTTTTATTCTCAGGCTGCAAGCCAGAAGATACTAGTCCTGAGATTAAGCCAGAAGACCTTATTGATCAGAATCTGACTCAGGAAATAGAAGAAACTACAGACTCAGGATTTGTAGCTCCGTCTTTTGATCCTTTTATGTTTGAATATGAGCCTAGAGAAGAATCCAAATATGAGATTGCAGAGGATGATGTCTTTTCTTTGGGAGGAATGGATTTCAAAAGCACAGACATATCTTTTTTAGGTGTTATGTTAGGAGATTCTATGGCTGAGATGGTTGCAAGACTTGGTCAGCCTAATGATATGTATATTGCTTCTGACAAGAGCTATACAAATGCTAATTACAGAAAAACCATTGGTATTGGAGAAATTGAAGAAGGATTGACTTTTCACTTAGAAGATGATGTGATTACAAGAATTACTGTCAAGCCATCTTTTGGTAAGTATTTGCATGGCAACACAAGCATTGGAACTACCAAGCAGACCTTATACATCATAATTGACCTTTTCGATTATCAGGACTTTTTGTCCTACCTAAAAGTATTTCATTATGTTGAAAAAGGAGTTGAGATATACTTGAAAGCAGATAAGATTGAGAGAATGTCTTTTATTGAGCCAAAAGAATTCAAAGGAGTAGAGTATATAACTGTAACTGAAAAGACAGCAGAAGGTGTCTATGCTAATGTTACAAAGACTGTTCCTATAGAATAAGTTTTAGGCAAAGTATTTATAAACATTCTTTTTTTCTCTTTTTTTTATGATATGTTTGGGTATTGAGAGCACTGCGCATACTTTTGGAATCAGTGTTGTAAGAGATAAAGACAAAAAGGTTCTGTCTAATATCATAACGGCTTTTAAAACTAAATCAGGGGGCCTGGTGCCTGCAAAAGTCGCAGACCATCACATAGATGTTCTTGAAGATACTTTTGTAAAAGCACTTGAAACAGCAGGTATCAAAGCAATAGAAATTGACTTAATTGCATTTAGTCAAGGGCCAGGCATTGGTAATACTCTTAGAATTGGTGCTGGTTTTGCAAGAAGCCTTTCTCTGCTATTAAACAAGCCTTTGATAGGTGTTAATCATTGCATTGCTCATCTTGAGGTTGGAAGATTTCTGACAAAAGCCAAAGACCCCGTCCTGCTTTATGCATCAGGAGCAAATACTCAGGTTATTGCTTATGAAGCAGGAAAATATAGAGTTTTTGGAGAAACCCTAGATTTAGGGATAGGCAATTTTTTAGATACATTTGCAAGAAACCTTGGCTTGGGTTTTCCTGGCGGACCAAAAATTGAAGAGCTTGCAAAAAAAAGCAAGCATTACATCAAGCTTCCATATGTTGTCAAAGGAATGGATATTAGCCTTGGCGGTCTTGAGACGAACTTAAAAAACAGAGTTCATCAGGGAAAAGATTCAAAAGAAGATTTATGTTTTAGTGTTCAGGAAACTGTTTTTGCAATGCTGATTGAAGTTGCAGAGAGAGCAATGGCTCATACAGGCAAAACAGAACTTCTCTTAGGCGGCGGTGTTGCTTGCAACAAAAGATTGCAGGAGATGAGCAGAATCATGTGTGAGGAAAGAGGAGCAAAGCTTTTTTTGCTTGAAAACCAGTTCTTTGTTGACAACGCAGCAATGATTGCCATCACAGGAATTGAAATGCATAAAGCAGGTGTTAAAACACCAATCAACAAATCTGAGATAAGACCTTATGAAAGAACAGATGATGTTGATGTTAAGTGGAGATAGAATCACAATTCAAACTCATCATCGAAAAATATAAATAAGAAGACTTGGCTACTTCTTCTATGGAGACAATAATTGTTTTGGATTTTGGCGGTCAGTACTGCCATTTGATTTCTAGGAGGATTCGTGATGCTGGTGTTTTTTCTGAAGTTTTGCCAAATGATGTTTCTGTTGATGAACTGAAGAAGATAAAAGGACTCAAAGGAATTGTTCTGTCTGGCGGAGCAGCCAGTGTTTATGACAAAGATTCTCCAAAATGCGACAAAGAAATCCTGAACATTGGCATTCCTATTCTTGGGATTTGTTATGGTCATCAATTGATATCTTTTCTTGAAAAAGGAAAAGTCAAGAGCGGCGAATCTGGAGAATACGGATTAACTGAGATGAATCTGAATGTTACTAGCAAATCTGAAAGTGAGCTTGTCAAAGGTCTGAAACAAAAACAAATGGTCTGGATGAATCACAGGGACATTGTGGAAGCGCTTCCTGCAGGTTACATTGTTGTTGCTAGCACAAAGCATTCTCCTGTTGCAATTTTTGAGAATAAAAAAAACAAAATCTTTGGCGTGCAGTTTCATCCAGAAGTTACTCACACAGAAAACGGTCAGAAATTAATTGAGAACTTTGTTTTTAATATTTGTAAGGCAAAAAAAGAATGGGATGTTTCTAATTATGCTGAGCAGATAAAAAAAGAAATAAAAAAAGAACTTGGAAACAAGAGAGCAATTATTGGTTTGTCAGGTGGTATTGACTCTTCAACAGCAGCTGTTTTGATAAGCCAGGTTATTGGTGATAATTTAGTTGCTGTCTATGTTGACACTGGCTTGATGAGATATAAAGAAACTGAATTTATCAGGCAGGCATTTGAGTCCTTTGATTTTAAGCTCAGGATTGTTGATGCTGGCAAGCAATTCTTTAAAGCATTAAAAGGAATAACTGAGCCTGAGGAAAAGAGAAAAATAATTGGCAAGACTTTTATTGATGTGTTTGAAAAAGCAGCTAAAGAAGAAAATGCAGAGTTCTTGATTCAGGGAACAATTTATTCTGACAGAATTGAGAGTGGAATTACAAAGCATTCTGCAACTATCAAGTCTCATCATAATGTTGGTGGCTTGCCAAAAGATATGAAACTTAAAGTTTATGAGCCTCTTAGAGATTTGTATAAGGATGAAGTCAGAAAACTGGCAAAACAACTTGGCATTCCAGATGAGCTTGTTAATCGACATGTTTTTCCCGGCCCTGGACTTGGTGTCAGGATTCTTGGAGAAGTAACTCCTGAAAAAGCAGATATTGTAAGAAGAGCAAGCCATATCATAGAAGAGGAATTAAAAAAACAAGGTTGGTATGATAAAGTGTGGATGGCTTTTGGTGTTCTGCTTCCTATCAAGAGCGTTGGTGTGCAGGGAGATGAAAGAAGTTACAAGTTTCCTCTTGTTGTCAGGATTGTTGAGTCTCAGGATGCAATGACAGCAACATATGTCAAGATGCCCCACAAAGTCTTGGAAATTATTTCCACCAGAATAACAAATGAAATAAAAGAAATAAACAGAGTGGTTTATGATATCACCAACAAGCCGCCTGCAACAATGGAATGGGAGTGATCAACTTCTCTATTTATCTTTTGTATATCTTATCATGATGTTCATAGTCTTCTAGAATAATTGTTTTTGTTTCTTCATTAATTGAAAAAACGAGCACAAAATGCTTGTCAATATGAATTCTTTTTAGATGATTTAATGGTGTTCTTAGGTTTTTGTACCTATAAGGATATTTAACAATTTCTTTGAGTTTTTTATAAATTATTTTAAGTTGTTTTGGATTCTTTTTGTCTAGTTTAATAAATATTTTATCTACTTTATCTTTTGGTTCAACCTTATACATCTTTTATCCAGTATCTTTTTCTAAAATTCTCTAGACTGCCTATCTTAACAGTTGGTTCTTTTTGCCTTTTCATCATTTTTTTGATATATTCTGGCCTTAGTTCTGGTTCTAGGATTTCTTCTTCATATTGGATTGCCATCATGTTTATTGCCTGGCTTTTGTCTTTTAATCCGTATTTTGCTTTTACCATATTTAATATTCTATTTGCATGCTCATCGATGTTTATTATTGCTTGCACCATAAGATACCACCTTAATATTATATTAATGTAGTATTAATGTGGTATTCATATATAAGTTTTTTGCTTTTTCAAACAAAAACTTCTTGATTCTTTTTTCTAATGCTCACAATTATCTCAATATCTCGTTCTTTGTTATAAAACAAAAGATTGGCTCTGTGATATTTGTTGTTTGAATTGTGTTTTAATTCAAACTCTTCTTCAAAAACCAGTTCTTTTATTTTGTTTTTCAGATAATTCTTAAGAAGAATAATGTTTTTGATGTATTCATCATAATCCTGTATTGTGTTGTTGATGCTTATGAATTCTTTTTTCATGGATTCATTATTATTGATATTCAGCTATATAAACTTCACGCAGACAAATGTCCAGTCAAGCACGAAAGAATTCCGAATTGTCCAGTAGTATTTTTGGGGCTTTCTCTTTCATCGAAAACTTTAAATATCAGTATACACAATGTTGACAATGCTACAAAAAGTACAAAAAGAGCAACGGTGATTAGATGAAAAAGAGGTTTATGTTTTTCTTTGTATTATTACTATTAGTTCCAGTAGTATTTGGGGCAATAATAATAAGCAACAAGCCGATTGATCCTAAAGATGCAAACTTGCATTACATAACTGGAAATGCTCTTTACAATATTGATGAATACACAGAATCTATCAAGCATTTCAAACAGGCTGTTAATATTAATCCTGACTTTGAAGAAGCACACAACAACTTAGCTTATCTATACAACAAAGCAGGTGAATATAAGAGAGCTGCAGAGCACCTGGTCAAACTAACTGAGCTTAACCCAAACAATCCTTCTTATCATTATGACTATGCCATAAACCTTGTGATGAATATCAAAGACACTAAGCAGGGAAAGATTGAAGAGATTGAAGAAGCTATCAAAGAATTTGAAATTGTAGAAAGCATTGAGCCAGGTTTTTTAAAAGCAAAAGAAAACCTTGAATTCTTAAAAAACATGAGAAACGAGTATTATTCTGGCTGATTATTATAAGTCTTGTTTTTTACTTTTTCTGAACAGGTTCTTTAAGTGATCTGGCATAATCAATCAAACTGCCAAGCCTTTTATTATAATCTAAATTGCAGTCACTTGCATTATCCCTGACTTCTTCTGCTAAAGCAACAAGTGTATCCAAATCATGAAATCTTTTTTCTAGTTTTAAGTCTCTTCTTTCAGCCCAGTCAACAAATCTTTTTTCTTTTTTAAAATCAGCACATGCTTTTTCCTCTTTTCCAGGAAGAGTTTGGATAATATATGATCCTCCAACTTCATAGTCTTCATCTTTTAATTCATAACCTAATGACTTAGCTAGAGTTTTGGCAAAACCCTTATTAGCATCTATTTTATTAAGAAAACATACAAGGATTTCTCCTTTTGCATAATCAGGAGTATATTCATTATTCATTCTGTTATCGAGGAATATGATTTCATTTATAATTTTTTGCAAATCAAATCACAAGGTTTAAATACTCTAAATTTGAAAAGTTAATTAGTAAATTAAATTTTTTAAACGAAAAGGGTGGGTGAATTGAAAAAAAACATAATGATTCTTATAGCCAGTTTATTGACACTGGTAATTCTGGCCGGCCTTGTCATCGGTACAACAAATATAATTGTAAAGACAGACAACCCTGACTTTAAAAATGATCCAGAATTTTACAAGGCTCTTGGCAACCATCTTGCAGAGCAGGAAGATTATACCCGAGCAATTGTTGCTTATGAAACATACTTGCTGCTTGCTGAAGACATGGATGTAAGAAACAACTTAGCTGTTCTTTACTACAGACAGGCAAGATACACAGAAGCTATTAGCCAGCTAAGGGTGCTTATCAATAGTGAGCCTGAAAATCCATCTTATCACTATGACCTTGCTGTTAATCTTGTGGATAAATTCAGAAATACCCTAGACCAGGAATTTGAATACTTATCCGAAGCATTAGAAGAATATGAAACAGCAGATGAACTTTCTCCTGGCTATGAAAATGCAAAAGAAAACGCAGATGTGTTAAGAGAAGTTCTGCAATTAGAATAATAGAATCAATTTCATAAAATGCTGAAAACAGACCATCTTGTCATTGGAATTGTAATTATCCTGGTAGTCCTGGCTTTTATTCTTACTTTTGTTATTTGGAAAGGTCCTTGTGCTTCTTGTGGCGCAGCACCATGTTCTTCAGCAGGAGGTGTTTGTGTTAATGAGTGCAATGTTGCTGGAGCAGCTTATTCTCCAAACACAGATTATGAATGCTTTACAAATTCTCAGATTTGTTGTATTCCTTTAGAAACAGAGTAAATAATGAATTTGTTGTATGTTGTTCTATTTGTATTATTCTAAAGCTTGCATATAAGGAAAATAAACAGGTTCATCCTTGATGTTATTCCAGTACTGTATGTGTTCCAGCTCTTCTGTTATCAGTTCTTCTAATAGAACAGGCTTGTAATTAATTAATTCAACACTCACATTGATGGTTTTATTATCGCTATTAATCAAAGGAAACTTTTGAGGGTGATTATTATGCTTGTGTCCGTGAATAATCCATCCTTTCCACATCAGACGGCCTTCCTGAGGTTTGTGCACTAAAAAGAATTCTTTGTTCATAAACTCAAGAATTTCATAATTTGAGAATTTAATTTTTCGCGACTTGTTATGATTTCCTTTTATGAAAGTTATGCGGCCATTAAGATACTTAATTCAGTAATCAGTGCCGCGTTTTTCTTTGTCATAAGCCAAGTCACCGAGAAAATAAACAATGTCCTTGGGATGAACAGTGCTGTTCCAGTTATCAAGCATAGCCTCGTTCATTTCTTTGTTAGAATGAAAAGGTCTTTTGCAATAAATAGTCCGGATCTTGGTATGATCAAAATGCGTGTCCCCTATAAGATATATGTCTCTGCTCACGAAAAAAAAGAGATTAAGAATTAAATATAAACCTTTGGGTTGGCTTATTAATATCAATGTTTCCCGTTCATCTTCATAATCTTCTTTAGAATTCCTTCTTTGCCTTTCCAGTCAAGAGCTTCTTTTAGAACCTGGCTGATGTTTTCAACAGGAATAATTTTTATCTTGTCAAGTTTTTTCTTGTCAATAACAATGTCCTGCATATTGCTTTTTGGAACAATGACTTTTTTAATGCCTGTGTCAATTGCTGCTTCAACTTTAGAGCTCACACCGCCAACAGGCAATACTTCACCCCTGACGCTCAGGCTGCCTGTCATTGCAATATTCTGTTTAACTGGAATATTTTTTAGAGCAGAAATAATGCTGGTAGCAACTGCAACACTTGCACTGTCACCTTCAACACCTTCATAAGTCTGCAGAAACTGGACATAGATATCATATTTGCCGTTTATATCCTGTCCAAAGTACTTCTTGATAATTGCAGTCACATTTGTTATGGCTTCTTTTGCAATCTCGCCAAGTTTGCCTGTGGCAATAATTCTTTTTTCCTTTCCGCCAGGCGTGACTTCAGATTCAATAGGTAGAATTATTCCTGAATAAGTGCTTCCGCTTCCAAGAACAGCCAAGCCATTAACTCTTCCAACTTTTTTGCCTTCAATAACAATAATTTCATATTCTTTTTTTCTTTCAATATATTTATCTGCAATCTGCTCTTCCAGGCTTCTTGCAATAACTTTTGCTTTTATAATATGTTCTTGGTCAACAACTTTTGATTTCTCTTCAACAGCAATATCGCCTGCAGCTCTGACCAATCCGCCAAGCTCTCTGAAAATAAGACTCAGATGCCCTTTTCTATTAGCTCTTCTTTTGGCTTCTTCAACAATATAATCAACAGCTGCTTTTGTAAAATGAGGAATTTTTTTGTCTTTGATAACTTCCTGCGCAACAAACACAGCAATCTTCCATCTGTTTTCTTTTGTATCCAGCATGGTTTCTTTCATATAAACTTCATAACCATAACCTCTTATTCTGCTTCGCAAAGCAGGGTGCATGTTCTTTATAGTTTCCATGTTTCCGGCAGCAACCATGACAAAGTTACAAGGAACAGGCTCTGTTCTTACCATTGCGCCTGCACTTCTTTCGCTCTGACCTGTAATGCTGTACTTGCCTTCCTGCAAAGCAGTCAGTAATTCCTGCTGAGTATGAGGCTGTAATGTTGCAATCTCATCAACAAACAAGACACCCATGTGGGCTTTGTGCATCATGCCAGCAACAATTCTTTCATGAGCAGGTGTTCCTAATCCTCCGCTTTGAAATGGGTCGTGCAACACATCTCCTAAGAGTGCACCTGCATGAGCACCTGTTGCATCAAAAAACGGAGCTGTTTTTTTCTTAAAATTATCAACTATGAGTTTTGGCACTGCAACTTTAGCACCCTGTCCTCCCATTCTTTTTCCCATTGTAATTGAGAGCATAAAAACAACTGCAATTGCAATAAATGTAATCATTGAAGAAGCATATATGATGGCATTAGCTGTTTCTCCCAGCTGGAAAAAATTAGTTCTCCAAACCCAGTAAGGAATAAGCAAAGCTGCAATCAGAATTATCCAGACAAAAAGATTCTGCTTGTTAAACATTCCTGAAGTCTGAATCTTGGCTTTTGCAATAACTTCCCTGCCTTTGCCTGCAGGCGTAGTTCTGATTAATGGTGTGTTTTCATCATTAGGATTTTGAAAAGCCATAATATCAACCAGCTTCTCTTTGGGAAGCAGTTCTGCCAGTGCCAGGCCAAGCATGGATTTTCCAGTGCCAGGCTCACCGATCAGCAATACATGTCTTCGCTGGGCACTTGCTTTTTTTACGATTCTTACAGCATCATCCTGACCAATAACCTGGCCAACAATTTGCTTAGAAGTCTTAATCTCTGCTGTAGTCTTGAATTTAAATTCGCTCACCATCTTACAAGTGAGGAGAATGGCAGGGGGTTTATAAATATTACTCATAACACTTGATTTTTTCAAAAAATGAGAAACAAATGAGAAACATTTATTAATAAAAGAATCAAAAGTTAATAATAATGAAAGGTGAGTGTAAGATTTTACCAAAGATTGGAGTAGGATTTCTCATATGCTTTTTTGCATTGCTCTTAATCTTAATATCATCTGCTTCCTTTGCAAGCTTTGTAAGTGCTGTCACATCTGATGATTGTGAAGCCCAGGGAAATGTGTTTTGCTATGAAGACAGATGCAATATTGGCCATTATATTTGTGATCTAGAAGGGCCAAGCAAGTCATATAATGTTCCTCAAGGCCAGATTTGTACTTATCAGGGCAGTATAGCAAATCATGGATGTGCATGGAATAATCCTGCAACTCTGACTATAACTGGCAACGGCTGCAATCAGCAAGTAAAATATTATGGTTGTGGAATAACGCATTACAGTGCAACCTGCGATGCAGGAATTGTGTCTTTTTCTGCTGATGACAGCTCATTCATAACAATTGGTTATACATGCAAACTACTTCCTTCTGTTTGTGGCGATGGTGTTGTTGATGAAGGTGAAGAATGTGATGACGGCAATAAACTCAATGGAGATGGCTGTGATGACCAATGTAATTTAGAAATTCCAATGTGTGTAGGTGCAGATTATATTAGAACTGTTGACCTGATGGTTGTTGGAAAAAACTGTCATAGCAGCAACCAAATATCAGATTCTGTAACTGTTTCTATTCCTGTGCCTGGCAAATACAGAGTTGAAGCCCAGGTTTGGAGAGGTGCTCCTGGCCAGTGCCAGACAAATGAAGATTTTTATCTTAAAATCAATGGAGCTACAGGTCCTGAATCAAGAGATGATTCTAACCCTTGTGCAATTAGTGTAAGGCTTGAATCAATGGGAGAATTTAGTTTTAATTCAGGATTAAATGTTGTTAACATGCACACTGCAAGCACTTGTCCTCCAGATATTCATCCTAATAGTGTTGAAGTGAAAAAGCTTTGCTTTTACAAAAAAGATATTCCTCCTCCTGTTTGCGGCAATGATATTTTAGAGCCTGGTGAAGAGTGTGAATCAGATAGTCATTGTAATGATAATAATCCTAATACAATTGATTTTTGCAAGTCAAATTGCCAATGCGAATACAATGTAATCCCGCCAAAATGCGGTAATGGTGTTTTGGAGACTGGCGAAGAATGCGAAAGCCCAAGCACGTATGACAATCATTACTGTCCTCAAACCAAAGAAACCTGCAGTGGTAAAAAATTAGGTGTTAGGGATGATTGGGGTTTTTGCAATTCAGGATGTGACTGTTCACAGGATTCCTATTCTTATTCTTGTGTAAAAGACAAATGCAATGCTGTTTGCGGTTCTAATGCTGATTGCAATGATAATAATCCTGCAACAATAGATGTTTGCAAAAATGATTGTTTATGTGAATATACTAATAATCCTTATTGCGGCAACGGAGTGATTGATATTGGCGAGGAATGCGAATCAAATAGTGATTGTTCTTCAGGAGAATACTGCAGCAGTCAGTGCGACTGTGAAAAAAGTAATTATTGCGGTGATGGAAATATTGATCAGGGAGAAGAATGTGATAATGGAGTGTATAATGGAGTAGCATGCAGTCCTGGAAAAACAACTTCTTGTAAGTATTGTGATGCGAACTGTGAATTACAGGAGATTCCTCCAGGAACCTGCGGTGATGGTGTTCTTGATTTTGATGAACAGTGCGATGCTGGCAGCAGCAATGGAAATATATGCACTCCGGATTGCGGAGCAACATGTTATTATTGTGACGATAATTGTAGTGTTATGTGGGAGAACAAAAAATGCAATGGCTCAATAATTATTCCTCCACCTCCTTATATTCCTCCTCCAACACCTTACTGTCCTACTCAGGGAGGATGCACTCCTACAAGAGTGGGTGTTGGTGTTTGTGGCAATGGAATTATTGATAGAGGAGAAGATTGTGATAATGGAGATACTAATGGAAAAATTTGCAGCCCACCTTGTGATGGTTCATGCACATACTGCACCAGATCATGTATTGGAGTTACAAGAACAGGAATGCCTTGCGCCAGAGGAACAAGACCATGGGATACAGGATTTCTTGCACCTTATTGCGAGAAATTCATTGTAAATCCAAGCCAGGCTTATCTTGATTATTTTTGTGGTGGAAACCATGCTGATGTAACTTCTCATGTCACTGATTCTGATAATTTTTATGCAAAACAAGATGCCTGTGATGATGGATACACATATATTTATCTTTCATGGGATGATGCAAGATTCCTTGGAACTCTTGATAATTCTGCTGTTCATGTTGAACACAAAGAAGCATGGGCTTCTACTTGGCTTGAATATAATACTGCTTGCTGTGGCTGGCAGGAACTTTGTCAGCTTCCTGTAAGAAGAACAGATTATACAGATTCATGCAGCCTGGAAGACCTTGACCTGAAAAATATTACTTTGAGAATGAAAATCCGGGCTACACAAAATGCTCCGACTTCTTTTGAAATGCTTGATCATGCTTATTTAAATCTGACTTATTGCCAGCATCCCGGAGTTATGTGCGGTAATAATCTGGTGGAATCAGGTGAAGAGTGCGATGACGGCAATATCAGAAGTGGTGATGGATGCAGTCAGATATGCAAACTTGAGACCTGGTTTTGTACAGGATGGTCAGACTGTATCGGCGGAGAGCAAACCCAGACCTGCACATATTCCGGCGACATGAAAGTTAATACGCGCCCATGCCCATCAATAAATATAAATTGGGGCTTGATAATACTTGTGCTTGTATTTTTAATTCTAATATTGTTATTGTTCTTAGCGCCTCATATATATTTGGCGTTTCAGAAAAAAGAATAAGCTGGAAGTTGAAAGAATAAGAATTGGATAAAATAATAATTGGATAAAATTGAAAGATATAATTAAAAAAGTAAAATGAAAGAAAAAATAATTATGCTCTCTGTGTTCATGCTCTTTGGAATTTTTTTGCTAAAAGGAGGAATAACTGGGTTTGCTATTTCAGAGGAATGCGATACAATGATGTGTGATTCTGATGTTTACCAGCAAGAGGCAACTATTGAGAACCCTGCTTTTCTGAGTGCTGAAGACAGCAATGCTCTTTCTGTTGTCGGAGTTCTATTGTTTGCAGTGTCCTTGGTAATGATGTTTGGGTGTGGATTTGTTAAGGCCAGAGAAAACAAAAAAGAAAACTTATAAAAAGAAAGATGAATTCCTTTTTCTTAAGCAAGGTGATATTGAAATGAATTCAGTTAATTTAACACAAATTTTAAGAGATTATAAGAAAGTAAATGAAGAAATATTAGATTTAATTATGCACGGATCAAATGGTTTAAGAAGACAAAACTTAATTA
Organism: Nanobdellota archaeon; assembly: GCA_018819305.1. Lineage (GTDB taxonomy): Archaea > Nanobdellota > Nanobdellia > Woesearchaeales > SM23-78 > SM23-78. Next base: position 11,177 of record JAHJQO010000004.1, on the reverse strand, counting down.
TAATTAAGCCAGATTATATTCACCCAACTATTGTTAGTGAAAGGGTAGCCTTAAGTCATCCTGATGGCGAGTTTCAATATTTTCAGAGCTTACGAAACGTCCTGGAAAAAGCTCTTTCTGAAGAAAAATTAACTCGAAATGAACTTCCTCATAAAGCACCACCCTATTTGCGTGATTTAGTTCAGGAATAATCTCTTTTTTTGTTTTATAATGAAGCATCATAATAATATTTTTAAAAGAACCTGTATCAACGTGTTCTATGAGACTCGCAGTATTGTTTTCAGGTGGAAAAGATTCAACTTATGCCTTGTACAAGGCAATGGAAGATAAAGAGAATGAAGTTGTTTGTCTGATTAGTATGATTTCTGATAATAAGCATAGCTATATGTTTCACACTCCAAATATATCTCTGGTTGATTTGCAGGCAGAAGCCTTGGGTTTGCCTTTGATAAAAAAACAAACTGCTGGAATAAAAGAAAAAGAACTTGAAGATTTGAAAGTAGCAATGTATGAAGCAGACCAAAAATATGATATTGACGGAGTTATCAGCGGTGCTTTCGCATCTAAATATCAAAAAGAAAGAATTGAGATGATCTGCAAAGACTTGGGGCTTCAATGCATCAATCCATTATGGGGAAAAGACCCTGAGAAACTAATAAGAGAAATGCTGGATAATGGTTTTGAGTTTATTCTTTCAAGCATTGCTGCTGAAGGGCTTGATGAGACCTGGCTTGGCAGAGTCTTAACTTACGAAGATATTGACAAACTTGTTGAGTTAAATAAAAAAGTTGGCATTCATATTGCTTTTGAAGGTGGAGAAGCAGAAAGCTTAGTGATTAATGGGCCTGTGTTTAAGTCAAAACTTCTGATTATTGAATCAGAAATAATCATGGAGAAGGAACACACAGGTATGTTTAAAATTAAGAAGGCAGAATTGAGATGATGTTCTGGTGCATCTGCCAGGAATAGGACCCAAGTTTAACTTTTGGCACGCCTTTTGAAAAACTTTATTTATTCTGAAGTAGTAATCTTTATAAATTGTTATTCGTTACCATCTCATCTTATAGTTGGTTTTGGGGTGGTTAATATGGTATATGCGGTTGATTTTGTATTAAATGTTATGAAAGAATTAAGTTCTACTGAACCAGTTTTATTTCAAAGAGACGGTTTATTATACATTGCTTCTGAACAAGGATTTGGTCAAGTCACATATGGATTACGCACAAGGCCTGAAGAAATTCAATCTTGGGAGAACAGAGGACAATCACCAGAGATTGCAGAGTCAGAAGATGCGATTCACAAATGGGTTGGAGATAAATATAATAAAAAACCTGATTTTAAAAAAGGCGAGAAACCATATTTAAAAGCAATTTGTTTTGGTCCTGATGACAATTCATTTACTCTTGAGGAAATTACAAAAGGTGCTCAAGAATTAGCAAAACTAAAAGATGATGGAAAGATTCGTATGGTTCTTCACAGAAGCGGTTACCATAGTCATAAGTATGGTTATGCAGCCGATGGTATAGATGTCTGGGTGCAAGAAGCAAGAGTAATGGACAGAGAAAGATATTTAGAAATAATTAGAGAAAAAGAAGACAAAATTATTAATCGAGTTGAAGGTATTGAAAATGTAGGTGAGAGAAGAGATGTTGGTGAGTCTTATGAGAGACTTACTTTTCCTGATTGTGTAATTCTAACTCCTAACATAATGGTTGGTTTGCCAAGAAGTGGTAGATTGCATTTGCATAGAGATGAGCTAGATTCTTGGATAAAAAGCACAAGATTATCCATAAATTATAGTGGCTCTACAAAAGGAAGCATCTTATATCACCAGGATATGGACACATATGATGAATCTCCTTTTGGCGTTAGTGTTAAACTAAATGCAAAAGTCCTCAATGCTTCTGATGTTAAAGAGTTTGATAGCAAGAGACAGTATCTTATAGAGAGAATTAGTAAAGAACTTATAGCAGTGAATTCAAACATGGCGCTGGCAGAAGAATATGTTGCAAGACTGAATGCAATACATAATAAAATATGTGCTCCTAATATTGAATGGAGCAAGGACTTAAGAAAAGATATGAAAGCCAGAGCAACAGCATAGTAAAACACAATTATTTTTTTCTTATTTGAATATCATACTTAGGCTTTTGAAGGTGGAGAAGCAGAAAGCTTAGTGATTAATGAGCCTGTGTTTAAGTCAAAACTTCTGATTAACAAAGCAGAGACTTTAATGGAGACTGAAAATACAGGCATTTACAATATTCTCGACGCTGACTTCGAAACCACTCCAGAATAGATAATTTTATAAAATATTAATTTGTTCTGCGGTTCAATGAAAAAAAGTACTAAAGTAAAGGTGTATCAAGTTGGCGCTGTAATAACAGTATTTGTCCATCTTGTGATTACAATATTGTTTTTTGTTGCAGTGCCTTTGATGTTTGTAAAAGGGGTTATAAGTCTTCTTGCAGCAATCTATATATTTGTTGTGTGGATTCAGTATAAGATTCTGGGTCTGTGTTTCTTAACCATTATTGAAAATGCTTTCTTGAGAAAAGCAGGCAAAAAAACTCATAAGCATTTTGTATCCAGATTGTTTCGTAACATACTAAATGGTAAGTCTTCAGAAACAAAAGAACTTCCAGTTGTTAATGCTTGGTCATGGCATGTAAAAACAATATTCTTTATAATCTCAGTGTTTGTGATAATTTTTTACTTTTTATGAAATTTTTCCGGTTTTTCTACCGAGCATTTAATAAAAGATTTCTATTAATTACAAATTTGAAATAAGCATTTTATAAAACAAAACATCAAAAATCATAGATTTTTGGGCTGCTCAGAAATCAAAAGTTTCTGGCACACAAAAACGCTTTCAGCGTTTTTCGTGTTTGAAAATTAAAATTTTCAAAACATTTAAATAACATTAAATAACCTTATATAACATTAAATAATAAGGTGAAATCATGGCAATAAAATCATTTAACATTAATCAAGATGTGTACAACAAGTTTTCTGGATTTTGCAAAGACAACGGCATAAGCATGAGCAAACAAGTGGAATTCTTTATGAGAACCCAAACAGAAGAAGAACCTGAAGCAAGAAAAGAATATCTGGAAAAACTTGAGAGGATACGAAAAGGAAAATTCATACACCTAGGAACTTTAGAGGATTTTCGAAAAAGATATGGGATAAAAGATGTATAAACTTGAAACAGAAACAAAAATTGATGAAATATTCAAAAAGCTCAAAAAGAAAAATCCCAAACAATTAGAAATAATTTTCAAGAAAGCAAAACAAATTCTGGAAAACCTTACGCACTTCAAACCACTCAGAGGCGACATGAAAGGAGCAAGAAGAGTGCACATAGACAAATCATTTGTTCTCATATATGAAATAGATGAGAAAAATAAGTTAATAAGACTTCTGGATTACGACCATCACAATAATATTTATTGATGTGCTGAGTGGGAACAGGAAAAAAGTTGAAGAAGAGGCGCACTTATTGAATAGAATATTATAAGCTCTAATGATTTTTAGTCTTATGTTAAAGCATCTAATTCTTTAAGATATAGTTTCAATTTCTTAAGGTATTTTGCTTTCTCATTTTTATCTTTGGTTGGTTGAAGCCTGTATTTTAAGGCATCGTGGACTATGTGCTGCTCGTCTTTAATGAATTTATCAAGTTTTTTCCAGTTATGTGGTGGGTTTTCACCCTTGACCTTTTGTTCTAACTCTGACAACCAAAAAGTCTGCTTTATTAGATCTCTAAATCCCATTCTCTTTTCAGAGTATTGGGGTAAAAAAATAGTTCGGAATGCATTAACTAAGGCTTTTAAATCCTTGATATCTGACCTGGAAAAAAAATTGTTTTTAGATAAATCTTTTCCATAAATTAATTTTAATTCAGGAAGATGCTTCACAGTTCTGTATGGTGGAGTCGCGCTCACACTGCGTTTGACTCTTTTTCCAGTTTTTAATTCCCATAATGAATAGCCTTTGATCTCAATCTCAGGATGGAACTTGTCTTTGTATGCCTGATTGAGTTGATTGAGTTTCTTCAAATAATTGCTTTTTTTTAAAATCACCATAAAATCTATGTCACTTTTCTTATCCAGTTCTCTTCGTGCAAAGCTTCCTCTAATATAAATCGAGATTATCTGTTCTCCAGGAATATTTTCAAGAATAATTTTCTTGCCTACCTTACAAGATTTTATGGCTGACTCTTCAAGCTCGGTTTTTCCTTCCCAATCCTTCCAAAAATCATATTCCTTCATAATCTATTTTTAAATGAGCAAATATTTATAATGATTTCTAAAAGAAGAAAGAATTTCCCAACCGGCCTCGCCGCAAATCTTCCGATTTTTTCCTTATACAATATATAAAGGACTTCTAATAGAATTGATTTTATGAAAGATTCATTACTCTTGAAAATAGCATTAATCACCAGCATTGTAGGAATTGGAGTTCTTGCAGTAATTCTCTTGACAAGCGGTCTTCAGGAGATTGATATAAGCGAAGCAAAAGAGTTGGATGAAGATGCTGCAATCATGATAACTGGAATAGTTGAAAGAATAACAACAAAAGATGATTTCTCAATAATTAACATAAAAAAACAAGAAGAAATTACAGTGATAGTCTTTGATAAAGTGAACCTTAGCAAAGGCCAAAGAGTAGAGATAACAGGGAAAACTGCAGAGTATAAAGGAGAGAAAGAGATTATTGCTGAGAAAATAATAATAAGATGATGACTACTTTCTCCTGATACGCTTATACATCTCATGCCAGCGAGAGAGATCTTTCCAAGAAGCTTCGATACCTTCCTGGAAAATAGAGTCAATTCTTTCAGCAAGGTCAAATTTGGCAACCTTTGAAGCGTATAACAATGCACCTGCCAGTTCTCGCTCACCAGAATTTCCATGAACAACAATAACTGGTTTTTTTACTCCGAGAATCAGGCCTCCGCCAAGCTTTAGCAGGTCTACTTTTTTTCTTAGGTCAGACTTAATAATTGAAAGAGCAGGTCCGCCAGCAAATTTAATAGGGATTAACAGGCCATTCTGAGCCTTATAACTCTCTTTAATAATATCCTGCTGAAAACTACTAACTGCTTCTGAAGCCTTGATAAAAATGTTTCCTACCTGCGAGTCGCATACAAAGCCGTCAGCGTTTTGTTTGTAAACGTCTTCAGGCTCAAGATTGCCCACAAAATTAATTAAACCAGCCTTATCATACTGAGAAAGTATTTCATAAGTGCCTCTGTAAAGAGAATTTCCCTTCCAGTTTTCAGAACCAATATTTAACAAGGCAATTCGCGGGTTATCAATGCCTTCTGACTCCTTAAGATAAGCATGCAGCATCAAAGCATAATGCCCAAGATGATAATCCTCCTGATCAATGGAAGCGCCTGCGTCAATCAAATAAGCAAGTTCTTCACTTTGGGTGGGGATGCGGGCAAGCAAGCCTGGTTTTGAAACCCTGCCAAAAAGGTTCCTGCCAAGAAGACGGTCTTTTATTGACATAGAACTATTGATTTTCAGCCTGCCAAGATTTGTTCCTGCAAGTAAATTTGTTGCACCTGAGTTTCCTGGGCTAACCACAACATCTGCTTCTTTGTTTTTTACAAGTTCAAAGCACTTGTAAATACTTGAATTCTTGTTTTCCAAAGCAGAACGCGGATTTTCATGCATCCCGATGTAATTATCAGCATGAACAAGAATAATCTTATGAGCGTCTCTGTTAAATCTGGGTTTTCCTTTAATCACAGTCTCAATATCCTGTTCAAGCTCAGATTTTTTGCCTACAGCCAGGATTTTCATATCTGGATTCTTTCTTAAAGCAAGAAATGCTGCTCTAATGCCTGTTTGCAAAGGATTGCCATCTTTATCAGTATCCTGCTCAGTTGTTTTTGGATCATAAGCAATTCTTGCAATATCTTCTTGTTTCATGATTTAGATTTTAATAATAAGCCTGGGGTTTAAATTGTTTTCTCCAAAAGATTTATAAAACCCTCTTTTCTCTCATTATTCTGATTCATGTATAATTAATGTATATATTGGGGGTGGACTTTCAGTGGTTACAAAAAAATGTAATTTTTTTGAACCCCCAAAAATTACGGAGGTAATTTTTGATGGTTACTAAGAGTGATTTTGTTCTTGAATGGGATAAAGCTCTAGGCTTTAGAGGCGACCCTTTTGCAGACAAGATATTCCTGCCAATTAACAAGTTCTTGGTTAACAGGAAAGATGAAAAAGAAAAAATGAACTGGTTCTTTATTAAGAACTATTTCTATGGTGCAATTGTTGGTGAAGATGGTGTTGGAAAAACAACCATGATGCGATGGCTGGAAGACAGGCTTGGAAAATACAACCGAATCCATTCAATATATATTAATGCTGCAATTTTCAAAGATCAAATTAATATATTGCAAAAAATGCTGGAACCTTTGCTTTCTTTTTATGAAAAAACTTTTTCAAAACCTCATAAGAAACTTCTCAGTGCTGATTTTTTGGGTTTTTTAAAGAAAAAACTAGGTCAGAAATCAGTGGCTTTGCTTATTGACAATGCTCATCATATAACAGACAAGAATTTAGAGCTGATAAAAAACCTGAGAAAAGAAGGATTAAAACTACAAATAATAGTTTCAAGCACTCAGAAAGAATATGAAAAAAGCAGATTAAGAGAGATTGGGAGTGATGAATTGTCAATAACTCTGAGAAGGCTTACTTTTGATGAAGCCAAAGAAATGCTACAAAAAAGAATTGAAGCTTTTGGAGGCAAAGGAATATATCCTTTTACAGAAGACAGCATTAAAAAAATGCATGACAAAGCTGATAAGAATCCAAGAGAATTCCTAAAACTGTGCCGTGACGAAGCAATAAAAATACTGATTCATAAAAGAGAAATACTTGAGCAGAATGCTGTTGTAGCAAAAGAGTCAGGAATAATGCATAAAGAAGCAAAACCTTTAAAAACCTCTGGAAAGAAAAAACATGTTAGTGAAGAAAAAATGGATGTTAAGATAAGAACAGCAACAGAAAAAGAATCAGAAGAAGAGAAAAACAAAGAAAAACATGGTTTTTTCAGGATTAAGTTTGCTCCTGATGAAGATGATAACAAGCCGAAAGCAAAACCTGTTCATAAGCATAATGATGATAGACGTGCAATTCATGATGATAAACATAAACAGCATTTGTTGAATCAGCTGAAAAGCACAAGCCCAAGAAGAAAGGATAAAGAAGAAACATCAAAGGCAGAGCCTTTGAGTGCCAAAGACAAGTCTTTGAGCAAATCAAGAGATGATGATCATATATCTGACACTGACAAACTCTTAAAAGAGCTTGCTGAAGAATTTGAAGTGGATTGATAAAAAAAATTTAAAAAAGTTTATATAGTAATAACACACTGGTGATTAACATGGCAGAAGGAGTAGAAATCGTAATAAGACCCAAACACATTGAAAGAGCTATTTTTATAATTGTAATTATTGTACTTGTAGTTCTTCTTATTATTAAGGGGAATGGAGGAGGCAGTGGTGGTGTTGATACCAATGAAACTGCTGAAGTTGCTGTTGAGTCAGAAATAAATACTATGAATGAAACTCTTAATGCAAGTGTAGAGGTTGATTTGTGTACTAATGCTATAAAAGACCAGGATGAGACAGATGTTGACTGCGGAGGAGATATTTGTGATTCCTGCGGGGAATTTAAATTTTGCAATGTAGATTCAGACTGCGCAAGCGAATGGTGCAGAGGAAATGTGAAATGTGTTAACCCATCTTGTGAAGATGGTGAGAAAAACCAGGATGAAAGTAATGTTGACTGCGGCGGAACATGCGGAGGTTTCTTTTATGACAACGCATGTTTTGATGAACCACAACCGCATTATTCTGGAAGAGTAGAGCTTTCAATACTTGATGTTGAAACCTCAACAAATGATGATACTGGTTTTGCTAAGATTAATTCTGTTAAATTTAAGATTGAGAATGGAAAAGCTGATGATGTTGTTGTCACAGCATTCATTTATGCAAGAAAATCCAGCGGAGCACCTTATTATGAGAACTTTGGCACTGGCGAAGAAGTAGCCATGGCATCTGTTAATGTTCCCTTGTTAATACAAGGAGACACTCATACAGAAACAGTTGAAATCAAGCGAACCCTCACAGAAACAGACCCTGATGACGAATACAGTGTTGTGATTGAAATCAGAGATGACGATGACAAGCTGATAAAAGAAGCTGAATGGTTCAATACGTGAGAATATATTATATAAAATTATTTATTTTTTCTTGATAGAATTTTAGTTATGTTATATCCTTTTTCAGGGGAGTGCTAGTAACTTATATTATAGAAGAATTAAATGCCAGAATTCTTTAAAACAGTAGATATTTATACTATTTTAGATTTCTAACTATAAATGGAGTACAAAGTAATAGTTCAAGATAGGAAAGATTACTATGAAGTTACTTCTTGTTACAGAAGAAAAACAGATTCTGATTCTTGGGTGAACTTTGGGAAACCAAAAGAAGGTACATTAGAAGAAACTGTTTTGAGTTCAGCTTTACGAATTGCTCATGAACGTAGAAAGAAAAGAACAAGAGTAATAATAAAGTTAGACTAAGTTCACAAAATCATGATTCTGGTTATTATAAGGTATTTTTTCTATTTTTTTATTAATGGCATAGGATAATGCTCATTATTAAATTCATGCAAAGCAATAATAAACATGCTTTCTGACCAACCTAAAGGAGTGTTCTCATTGTAATTTGGGCTGTTGGAATAATATAGTTCTGGCATTCCTTTTTTTGTGTCAACTGCAATTGCTCTTTGCAGGAATTCTTCTGCTTTTTGCTTATTGCCAAGAATGTCATAAATAATTGCAAGCCAGCTCAGGCCAAAGCACCATTCTGCTTCTTCAGAATAGCCGTCAGGGTTCTTGTTGTAATACCAGTCATTCTTGTATCTAATCACACCTCTTTCTTTTAGAAGATGGTATTCAACATTTTCAAGTATTTTATCTCTCTGCTCTTTTGTAACAATATCATAAGGATAAATAAGACTTAGCTCTGCCAGGTCAACATATTTTTTCTCAGACTCTCTGGGTAAAAGATGATTTAATGATTTTCTTCCCTGTTCAATCATATGATCAGGAACATTAACATATCTTCTTATCTTGATAAGACCTGCAAGGCAGGCGCCAATAGATGAAGCATGTGTTTCTTCTTCATTTTCCCACATTCCAGAATCTTGGTCATGCCAGTACTCAATACTGTTCAGATAATGAACAAGTTTTTGAACCAGCTCTTTATCCTTTTCTGTTTCCATAATCTTAATGCCTTCATCTTCAAGCGATGCAATTCCCCAGAGAATAGCACCTACTGCATCGTTCTGCTTGTTCCCCCAATCCTCCCAGAACTCGTCAAAAGTATGAGGATGATATCTTGCATGTATGTACTCATGTTTATTCTCTGGCTTTTTTTCAATTGCACGGTCAATCTTATATTCATGCTTTTCAAAAACCCTCAAAAATGTCTTGTAAGTTTCTTTGCATGTAGCATAATCCTTGAGCACAAAAAAAGCAAGGCATTCATAGAAATTATCTCTTAACCATGCCTTATTATACCCTGTTTTGACTGCTTTTGCAGAAGCACCAAACAAGCCGGTCTTGTACTGCAAACCCTTTAATATCTCAAGGTGCTGCTTGATAAGATGCTTGTTTGTAATTTTTTTCAGGATTTTCCTAACCATAAATGATTTTTTAATTTTTTGATATAAATATTTATTGTTATGCAGGTATTTTCAGAACTTTTTTAAACAATGCATAGACTCTTGGTTTTATGAAATTTTGTCCTGAATGCAAGTCTTTGATGAGAATAAACAGAGGAAATTTTGTTTGCAGCTGCGGATATATTGCAAAACCAGACAAAGAGCATGTGAATGAGGAGATAAAATCAACTTATGAATTAAAGATTGTTGAGAGTACAATTAATCCTTTGGCTGCTCATAAACATAAGTGCAGCAAGTGCGGGTTTGGTAAAGCACAGCTTGCATCAAAAGGCATTCAGTATTCAGATGAAGACGAGGAATTATATTTTGTGTGCGGCAAGTGCGGTCACCATGACAAGCCTGATGGATTAAAAGTGACCTGAATAAATTTAACCCTCAATCCTGACATTAAAACCATCTTTTTCAAATTCTTTTTTTAGCTTGTGCATAAATTCTTCAGAAGGAGGTTCAATTCCTTTCATCTTGTTTTTCAAGCCCAATTTTTCATACTTGCTATCAGCTATCTTGTGATATGGAAGAAGGCTGATGTCTTTGAAGTTAAGAGAAGAAACAAATTCCTTGAGCTGTTCAATATTTTCTTTTGTATCTGTGATTTTTGGGATGACAGGAAACCTAATCCAGACATTTTTTTGTTTTTCAGCAAGCTTTTTCAGGTTTTCATGTATAAAATAATTTGAGATTCCAATGAATTTTTTGTGCTGATCATCATCAATCAACTTAAGGTCATAAAGGAATAAGTCAACCTTGTCGATAATAGAATCAAAAACAACCTGTGGGGTGTAGCCAGTAGTGTCCAGAGCAGTGTGGATTCCTTTTTGTTTGCATTTGTTAAGTATTTTTTCTAGAAAAATATATTGCAGTAAAGGCTCGCCGCCAGAGAAAGTAACTCCTCCACCAGATGTGTCATAAAAAATAACATCTTTTTCAATTTCATTCATAAGCTGTTCAATACTTATTCTTTTTCCAGTTCCAAGTTTGCTGTCAAGCATATAATCCTGGCTCGTATAATCAATAACATCCCCTCCCAAATCCCTGGCTTCAGGATTATGGCACCATTCGCACTGGCTAGGGCATCCCTTGAAAAAAATACTAGTCCTGATTCCAGGGCCATCATGAATTGCATACCTTTTGATGTCAAATATTGTTGCTGTTTTCATACTAAAAAAAGAATAATCTCTAGTTTTATATAAATATTTGCGGTTTTTCACACTAGCAACATATAACCTGCTTCATTACCTTTGTGTGGAGTTAAATGAGCTCCATCCATTAAATGATTTTGTATTCTTTTGTGGTTTAATAGGAAGGATTCGTATTTTTATTGAAAAAGTTACTTTTTTCTTGGAAAAAGTAACTTTTTGTTTTTAGAATGTTTCATTTTATGCTTTTTCTTTTATA
>JAHJQO010000043.1 GCA_018819305.1 Nanobdellota archaeon | reverse complement strand
TCGTTACAGCCAAGGAAGCTGGAAAACTAATTTTAGCAACCTTCCGTCCTACTACCAGCAACGAAAGCTTTCAACTTTCGTTGCTTAAACTTTGTTTTTTTTTAAAAGGATACCTCGCCTTAAGGCGAGGAGGTTCATTTTTTTCAGGTCTTAATGTTGGGAAAAATATAACTTCTCTTATAGATGTGTTGTTAGTGAAAAGCATTGCAACCCTGTCAATGCCAATTCCAATGCCGCTGGTTGGAGGCATTCCATATTCCATTGCCCTGATAAAGTCTTCATCAGTTCTCTGGGCTTCTTCATCTCCTTTGCTTAGCCTGTCTTCCTGCTGCTCCCAGTTCTCTCTCAGAAGAGCAGGGTCATTAAGCTCAGAATACATGTTGCCAAACTCCATGCCTGCAATCAAAAGCTCAAACCGTTCTGTAAAATCAGGATTTTCTTTCACAGGTTTTGCCAAAGGACTTACATCTTTTGGATAATCAGTAATAAAAGTAGGCTGGATGAATTTTGGTTCTGCAAGTTCTCCGCAAAGTTCTGCAAGAATAAAACCAACACTCATGTCCTCATCAATCTCTACTCTGTGTTCTCTGGCAACTTCTCTTGCTTGTCCAATATCAAAATTCTTTAAATCACTGAAATCAACACCAGTAATTTCTTTAACAGCATCAGCCATTTTAATTCTTTTGAAAGGAGCTTTAAGGCTGATTTTTTTGCCGTCAAACTCAAGCTCTGTAGTGCCAAGAACTTTTTTAGCAACATACTCAAACATTCTCTCAGTTCTGTCCATGCTGTCAGTATAATCATCATAAGCAGTCATGGTTTCCATCTGAGTGAACTCAGGATTATGTGTTGTGTCAATTCCTTCGTTACGGAAATCTTTGCAAAACTCAAATACTTTTTCAAAGCCACCAACAATAAGTCTCTTTAGATACATCTCATCAGACACTCTCATGTAAAGAGGCATGTCAAGAGCATTGTGATGAGTAACAAATGGCTTTGCACTTGCTCCTCCATAAACAGGCTGCAATGTTGGAGTCTCAACTTCTAAGTATCCTTCGCCTAAAAGAAACTCTCTGATTGCCTGCATCAACTTTGTTCTGATAACAAAGGTTTTTCTGACATCAGGGTTTACAATTAAGTCAACATATCTCTGTCTGAATCTTATTTCAGTGTCTTTTAAGCCATGGAATTTTTCAGGCAAAGGTCTTATTGATTTTGTTAAGAGTTCAAATTTATTGACATTAACAGTGATTTCTCCTGTATGAGTTTTGAAAGTAACACCTTCAACACCAATGATGTCTCCGATGTCAAGTTTTTTGAATAATGCATATGCATCAGCACCAACATCATCCTGCTTGAAATATAATTGAATCTGTCCAGACTCATCCAGAAGCTGAGCAAAAGAAGCTTTTCCCATGATTCTTCTGGCAACTATTCTGCCAGCTACCCTGACTGCATTGCGCTTGGTGTCTTTTTCTTCTTTTTGCAGCTTATCATAAACCTGCTTAATCTCAGCAGCCATGGCATTCTTCTCAAACCTGTATGCATAAGGATTAATGCCTGCTTTTCTTAATTCCTCAAGCTTTTCTTTTCTTTCATTTAAGATTCTAGTTTCAGTATCCATCTTATGGATAGGAGCAGAAAGCTTTGTTTTTAAATGTTGTTGTTTAAAAATAGAAAAACTTGTAATTTTGAATTTGCATTTTTAATTATCAAAACAAAAGATTTATAAACTACTCAATAGTAATAACAAAACATGGAAAGGGTTATTGAAGCAGGAGCATACAGGTACAGAATTGACTTAGAAAAAAAAGTACTAGAACAACCTGTGATTGCAATAAAACTAGAATCAAGGATGGGTAGTATGATAAGAATGCCCTTGCCATCTGTTAAAATTATTGAGTATGTTCCTATTGGAGTAATAAACAGATATTCAAAACCAAAAATTCTGGATTTTAAAACAGTAGATGAATTAACAGCAAAAGAAAATTCCCTGGATAAAAAATTATCTGAAGAATATGAGATATTTGAGCAAAGCTTTAAACAAAAAAGCGGGATGTGCGGCCTTAGGCAGCAAAATGTCATATATACTCAAAACAAATACTTTTTATTAAGGCCAAAAGAAGAAGCATGTCTATCTCATCTGGATCTAAAGCTTGAAATCAAATATCAAGAAAATGAGTTTCACAGTGCATACTTAGAAGCATCCATAAACGGTATTTTAGCCCAAGAAAACAGTCCATTAGCCAGAAGCATAGTTGATTACTGGATAAATAACAATTTGCTTATAATAAATAATGCTATACATGGAGAAGGAGCAGATGCAAAATTTTCTGAAGGCAGTTTAAAAGCAGAAGCAGTAAGTGAATATCTTGAAAGAAGGCATGGAGATAAAATATTTAATTCAATAATAGGGGGACTGTCAGATTCAATACAAGAGTTATTCTTAAAAGAAGGTATGAAAGATAGCTTCAAAAGTTTTCTAAAACAGAGCTTTCCAGTAAAAGTAATCAAAGAAGATTCTTAAGTTAGTAATTTCTCACATCAACTATATTTCAGTTATTTATTTAAATGACTTCACACTCACTTAAATCATGTTCAAAATAAAAATCAGTATTAGGCCGAGCCAAACTCACGGCATTGGAATTTTTGCAGAGGAAAAAGTTTCAAAAGATTCTGTAATTCATGTTTCAACTCTTCAATTAGATGTTTGTATAATTCAAGAGGAATTTGAATTAGCAAAACAAAAAATTAGTGTATTGCATTCTTAAAGTGTGAACTTAGTAACATATTTAAATTAACAAGAATATACTATAAGAATGGTCGTAACCCTAAAAGTATGTAGTATTGGAAAAACTTTCAGGAAGAAACCTGTCCTAATTGATATATCATTTGAAGCAAATGCTTCTGATATTATTGGTGTTATCGGAGAAAGTGGTTGCGGAAAATCTACTCTCTTGAAAATTCTTGTGGGCTACTACAAGCCAGACACCGGAAATGTTTTTCTTAACAATAAGAATGTCTCCAAAGACGTTATGAACCTACGAAAAACTGTAGGATATACGAGTCAGGAGAATGCTTTTTACGAGAAACTCTTAGTTATTGAAAACATGAATTATTACGCAAACCTTTACAGGATTCCTTTCGCAGATAAAGAAAAACGCATTAATGATCTCCTGGAAGCTGTGGCGTTGTCTAAACAGAAACATGTTCTTGCTGAAAATCTTTCTGGCGGGATGAAGAGAAGACTGGATTTTGCAATATCTCTTATTCACAATCCTTCTGTGCTTGTGCTTGATGAGCCAACAACAGGGCTTGACCCTCTGCTTGTTAGTCAGTTTTGGAAAATCGTAAAAGATGTGGCTTCTCAGAATAATAAAATAGTGATTGTATCTTCACACATACTCCCGGAAATAGAAAAGCATTGTACAAAAGTTGTGATTATTAAGGATGGAATTGTCAAGGCCATTCTTGACAGAAAGGAGATAAAAGGATTGGAAAAGAAGTTTAGAAGGCTGGTAATGCATTAAGAGCAAAGGAAAATGATAAAATTATTGTTTAATGAGTTTAAAAAGAATATAAAAATCCTATTTAGGAATTGGACTTCTCTGTTTCTGCTGGTCATTGTTCCTGTTATCTTAATCCTGCTCATAGGTTATGCATTTAGCAGCGATGAAATAACAGGCACATCAATTGGTGTTGTTTCTCAAGAAGGAATTAACATTACTCCGCTAATAAATGACGTCAGTGCTTATGCCATAATTCAGGAATTTGATACAATTGATGCATGTCTTGTGGAGATGGCTCTGCAAAAAATCCATATATGTATTAATTTAGAAGGTTTGATATTAGAAGAAAAAATTATGATTTCAGGATTCGAAAACATTCCATCTGGAAAAGTAACATATTATTATGATAACACCCGAAAAAAAGTTGCGCTCATTATGGTGCAGAACATACAAGATTTCTTTGGCTTAAAATCAGAGCAGATAAGTATTGAAAGCACAGAAAATATAATTGAAAACATACAAAGCCTTATTGGATTTATTAATGAAAGAAAAAATGATATTATTCAAATACGTGAAGAGTCCATCAGTATAGAGAGACAACTAATAGAAAGAAATGAGAAACTTGAGAGTGTGAGGGAGGATTTTATTCCCAAATATATGTTAATCAAGGACCTTCAGAATAAATTGCATAATTATTCATCAGAATTGGATTCTGCAACAGAGAAGTTGACAACAACAATAGATACAGTGATTATAAGTCTGAAAGAAGTTAGTAACATCACAATTAATATTTCCTCAGAAGGATTAATCAACCAAACAGATGATATGACTGATGAAGTCACGAATGGCGCCGCAGATAACATTACATATAACGTCCTGTTTAATATGCACTTAAATGAGTTGTTTAATAATCTGACCAAACAACTTCTTGAACTCTCAGATTTAATAAATGTGACGAACGCCAAATTTCACTCAGGAATATCTATGATTGATGATACCATCAGCCAGATAGATACAATAAAGAATTTCCTGGATGAAGAGATAGAAAGAAACAATGCGTATGTGACTAAAATTAATAAGAGTATTGTAAGAATTGATGAGGTCACAACAGAACTGGATGATAAGTTAAACCAATTAAACAAGCTTAATCCAGAAACAGCCAAGAAACTTATAAAACCAATCATATCAGATTATAACAAATTATTGAAAAACGCAACAAACATCCAATTATCTTTTCCTCAGCTCTTAGCCATGATAATTATGTTTATTTCCTTGTTATTCTCAAATACATCAACATTAATGGAAATAAATAATAAAGCTTATCAGAGGAATCTAATCGCACCTTTGAACGATACAGTTTATGTTATTGGAATGCTGTTCACATGGGTTGTAATAGTTTTCTTCCAAATACTGGTGCTTTTCATTGTTGCTCAGACTAAACTAGGAATAATGATAAGCCAAATCTTTTGGCAGATTAGCTTAATAAGCCTTTTGTTAATATCTATTTTTATTTTGTTAGGTATGCTTTTTGCATATTTGTTCCGGACAATACAAATATCAATATTAATAACAACATTCACCGCACTAATATTATTCTTATTCAGTAATGCATTAGCACCATTAGAGGCAATGCCTGGATTTGCAAGACTATTAAGCCAGCATAACCCGCTCGTCATCGGTGAATTTCTATACAAAGAAGTACAACTCTTTGGCATACCAATGACGACCTTGGCGACAAGCATCTTTTTGCTCGTAATTTTTGCGCTGGCATTGTTATTTATTGTTATCGCATTAGCGAAGAACAGAAACAAGAAAAGATTATAATTAAATTATTAAAAAATTCTGATTTTATTGTGCTGGGTGGGTTTTATTGAAGTAGGTATAATATCCATCATTCATGAAATATCTATGAAATATTCTTCAGGATGTTTCAATTTTATTAGTTCCCAGGCTCAGGCAAATGATTTTCACTATTTTTTTTGTTTGACCTTTCTATACAACCAGACCAAATATCTGATTAAGAAGTAACATGGAATAGAAATTATAATCGCAATTATTAAATTACCTACAAGAAATCTTCGTGAGAAATGATAAATCTGGTCAAGTAAAACTATATTAAAACTAACAACAGATGCATTACCAAAGAGCAAATATCCGAGCTTGTAACTCAATAAATATATTGGCGTTAGCATCAATGGATTAAAAACAGCAAAAGCAATTATCATGGAAAACTTATTAACTTTCTGAAAAATCAGGATAACTAACAATCCAATTAACAAGCCAAACCCAAAAGTGGGAAGAATTGCAATAAAAGCACCAATAGCAAAACCCAAAGCAATAGAATTAGGAGAGGTCTTTACATGCATAACTTCTTGGAAATGATGCTTAATCTTGTCTTTGAGTTTTTTATACATATTCCTTGGTTAATATCATAAATTTAAATATGCATCGTTTTAAAAAATTAAAATAAAGAATTGAATGCCGCGCCTGCCGGAAAAAAAAGAAAGTTAACATGAAGACGCATCTGTTGATTTACTTTATTTTACTCAAACAATAGATAACCAGGCTCTATATATTTGAAATAATCCTCTTTTTTTTGCTTTAATGCTTTCATGCAGTCATCAATCGCACCCAGGCTGACTTTTTGCTGGTCAATATGGAATGTGTTTTTTTCCATTAAAACAGTGGTGTCTGTTGTGCCAATACAATCTATGAATTTTTCCCTTACATGACTGCTCCATTCAACATGCTCTTCTAAACTAAAGAAAATTTCAAATAACAGATAATTGAATCTGCCTTCACAGATGTGAAGGGCCAAGGGTATGTGCGGGTCTGTTTTTAAGAATTTCAGCACTTCTTTCTTGTTCTTGTTTATTTCTACTTTTGTAATTTGAAGTACACACCCTGGCGGCACAAAAAAGCTAGGGAATCTGCATACAGGATTTAGAATCAAATTGTTTTTTAGCATTAGATTTATTCTTCTTCTGATTGTCTTTTTATGCATGTTTAGTTTTTTTGCTAAAACACTATCATTAACTCTTATTCCCTTACCATTCAGCAGCAATTCAAGAATCTTGATGTGCGAATCGTTAATCTTGTGATTATTTAAGGTAATAAAACCATTTTTTTCTATCTGTGATTTTAGGATTATTATACCTTCACTTGGTTCATACTTTATTATTAGTTGGTTTGAAAAGAAATGATTTTTTGAAGGAGTCCTTATATCTCTTGGGGGAATTTTCCCAGTTTCTGTTAAGTGCTCCCTCCATAATTGATAATTCAGGATATCTCTATGAAACATTATGACTAATGTATTGTATTGTCCTTTTCTAATCTTAAATGCAGCAAATATATGTTTATCCTTTTCCATCCATTCGAGAGTTTCTGGTGTGTGTGGGAGATCTGCAAAACTCAAGACTAGCAAAGGGTGTTCCCTGTATTGCCCAAAAAAAGGATATATTGGATGATTTATTATTTTGTGTTTGAAAAGTTCTTCAACTCTTGTTTTTATAGTGTTCCTGTGTTTTTTTAGGTTTCTTGATAAGTAACTTAGGTTAACAGATACTCCTACTCCGCTGCATATTGCTTTTAGAATCTTAAGGTTATACTCATCTCTTAGCAATCTTCGCATATTTTTAAATAAATATTGTCATATTTAAATATTTTTCCATTTTTAGAGTGTCGTTTATGCTAATTTTTTAAATAATTTTTATCATGGCAATTTTTTACAATTTTTCCCCATAATTATATCTTATTATCATATACTGACCAAATATTTTAACATATTTGAATACTTTTTGGCAAAATTGTGTAAATATACTTTAAATAGTTTTCTGACTTACTGTATGTCATAGTTGGACAAATTTCAACTAAGATAAAATGTTGGATTTCAAAAAACCTAAACTGAACTCAGACCTTGTGGAATATGAGTTTAAGTATTACCTAAGAATAATTAAAGAAGTCATGTTACCAGGGTTTTCTTTTCTTGAACTAGGTCCTGGGCGACATAGTATAAGTGATTATTTTCCTGATGTGACAATAGTAGAAAATAATATTGATGTTCTTAAAACATATGCAGAGAAAAAAAGAAAAGTAATGTGCGCAGATTATTATCAGCTTGTCATAAAGCCAAAAAGCTTTGACTATGTTGTTGCGCTGCACCCAAATATATATTATGGCGGGGAAAATATAGAATGGATTGATTCTAAGGACAGATCACAATTATTCCGCTTCAATAATTCAAACCTGGAAAAGTTTGTCCTATCCCTCAGGGATATAAGTCGCAAGGGAGTATTTATCGGCTCTAAGAAAATTGCTGACAATCCTCCCTTTGAGAATTTTGCAAGTACAATTTCTTCATCCCATCCTCCTTATGTTATCTATCAAAAAGCAGAACAGTTTGATTCTCTTAATCTGAGAGACAAACTCGAGGAGGTGTGAAATGAAAGATGACATAGTGATATGCATCTCGAAATCAATGTTAGAACAAATACCCTTGGAAGAGATAGACCCGGAAGATACAACAAAACTTCCACTCATCCTAATGGGGCGGGAATGCAAACTTTGCGATGGTTATGATGTTGATTGTATCTATTTCAAGCCAGGAGAATATTGCAAAGATGAAAATAAAAACTAATGGAGTGATAAAAATGGAAAACTTAAACCCATATAAAATAGCGCAGATGCAGTTTGACAAGGTAGCAGATAAGATGGGACTTGAAAAATGGATTAAAGATATGCTAAGAACACCAAAGAGAAATGTATCTGTGGATTTTCCTGTAAAAATGGATGACGGGACAATCAGGATGTTTACAGGCTACAGAGTTCAACATAATGATATGAGAGGACCATATAAAGGCGGAATAAGGTACAGCCCAGAGGTTAATCTTGATGAAGTAAAAGCCCTGGCTGTATGGATGACTTGGAAGACAGCTCTTTTGAATCTTCCTTATGGGGGGGCAAAAGGAGGCGTTTTGTGCGACCCTTCAAAAATGTCCATGGGTGAACTTGAAAGACTTACAAGAAGATTCACTTATGAAATCAGTGATATAATTGGTCCTGATACTGATATTCCGGCGCCTGATGTTAATACCAATGAGCAGGTGATGGCATGGATTGTTGATACCTATAGTATGGGTAAGAGATGCGATGTCTTTGGAGTTGTGACAGGAAAACCCTTGTTTCTGGGAGGAAGCCACGGGAGAAATGAAGCAACTGGCAGAGGAGTAATGATAACTGCCATGGAAGCTGTTAAAGACCTTAATTTAAATCCAAAGGATTTGACTGCTATTGTTCAGGGATATGGTAATGTTGGAAGCCATTCTGCAAGACTGCTCAGTGAAAAGGGAGTGAAGGTAATAGGAATAAGTGATATATCAAAGGCAATATATGACCCTAACGGGCTTGACCTAAAAGAAATTGATACATATATTAAGAATAGCACAAACAAGCTTCTTGAAGGATACAATAAAGCAGAAGAGATTTCACCCAAAGAAAGAATTCTTGAGATGCCGACTGATATTCTAGTGCCTGCTGCATTAGAAAATCAGATTACTTCAGAGAATGCTGATCGTATAAAAGCCAGATTAATTGTTGAAGGAGCTAATGGTCCAACAACTCCTGAAGCAGACAGGATTCTGTATGATAAGGGCATAACTATTGTTCCGGGCATCCTGGCTAATGCCGGCGGCGTAACTGTAAGCTATTTTGAATGGGTGCAGAACATCCAGAGAGAACAATGGCCGTATGATCGAATTGTTTCAAAGCTTGAAGAAAAGATGATGCCTGCCTACAGAGCAGTCAGTGACCTGGCAAGAGAAGAAAAAGTAGATATGAGGACTGCTGCTTATATGATAGCCATTAGCAGGGTCGCAGATGCAGCCAGGATTAGAGGAATTTTTCCTTGAGTGCAGTGAAATTCTTGTTTAGATGAACTCTTGACAGGATTTCAAACCACCTTATAAAAGGAGGAAAAAAATGGTAAGAAAAGGAACTAAACTAGATGAAAGAATATCATTTTTAGAAGAAAAGTGCAGAGATGTCGTGGTTAGTCTTGCAAAACCAGATGATTTTGAGAAGATTCTGGGCTTGGAAAATGTATTGGTAAATTTTTCCCAAGAAAATAAAAAAAAGTTGGATGAGACAACGTATTTTGTTTTCAGAGATGTTCAGATTAAAGGTGCTCTTGGTATCAAGAGAACAATCTATGAAAATTATGTTGAGGTTCCATATGATGGTAGAGATGAATATGTGACTGCAATTAAATACCTTGCTGTAAGTAAAGAAGCTCAGAAAGATTTACCAGTTGCATTGGTGGCCAAAACACTCCTAAATCTGAAAGGAGAACAATTATTTCAGGTTGACACCAATAATTCAGAAGCAGAAAAAGTTTTTGAAGAGCTTAATTTTGCTCAGGTTGGTGGATTTAGTGGAGGGCCTAAAAAATATTGTCATACTTCTAATGCCAAACCTGAAAAACAAAAAATAACAGAACCACAAATTGAATTAACTCATGAAGAATATTTCAGCAGATTACCAGAAAAAGAAAGTGAATACTATTCTGAACTAGAAGATTTGTTTGAATTCAATATTATTAATTTAGTAAAAAAAGGCTGGACATCTTATAAACTGGAAGAACAAGAATTTGTTTTCACTTTAACAACTGGTCAACGTAAAAAATTTAATGAAGATGCATTTAAAATAGATGTATATGATTCAAGTACTGGTTCTCTTGTTGGGTACAATGATATTCTTGTTCCACCTAACTGTGATTTTGCATTAAATGAGAATGCTGTAAGAGATTTTCCTTCTGCAATCCCTGAAACCATTAACAAATATCTGGGTGAAAAATGCCAGTTTGATATTGAAAGAGCAAATCGCATAAGACAAACTTGGCCAGAAGCAGATGCCCTGTGGGTAGTGCAAGATTACAGAAAAAGGGGTGTTGGCAAGGCTTTGGAGAGAATAGCAGGAGACATATGTAAATTAGCTTACCCAAACATTGAAAAAATTGGCGTCATGCTTAGTATAGATAATCCTGGGGCATATGAATTTCATCTAAAAGCAGGTGCTGTAAAAGTTAGTGATCCACTTTATCATCTTGAGTATAGGTTAAATGATCCAGAACGCCCGCATATTGATATCTTGCCAAAATTCTCTTAAAATTTCAAAATAAGCTGGATAAACTAATAGATGAGTTTGAATTGTGAATAAAAAAAAAGAATGCGCCGACCGGGAAGTGCTAGTTTTTTCCTATTTAGGCATAACTTATGCAAAAAAGAAATTATTCTTCTGCCACTAGAAATTTATCAAATTCAATTTAATACTTATTATGTCTTGGATGTTCATGACCTGCCTTTTTTCTGTTTTTTATATGTTCAATATGGTCCACTTTCTCTTTCATAAATTTATCCAAATCAAAGCCGTGCCTTTCAATCAATGTAGAAGCATGGTGCCCTCCTAGAAAATGAGGCATAATCACATAAGTCGCGCCTTTATCATATAGTCCTATTGCTTCATCAATTTGGTGTGAAACAACAATTATAACTGCTTTTTCATTAGACTCCCTGATTTTATTGATTAACAAAAGATTTGTATCAAATTCAGAGACTGTTGAAATTATCATTTTTGCATTTGAAAAATTTAATTCATTTAACAGCTCAGAGTCGCCGGCATCACCATATCTGCAATCTATTCCTTCTTTTGCCAAACCAATTATTGTTTCCGGATTATAATCCACCACCAAAAACTTCTTTTTTATTTTTTTAAGAGATTCTAGCAAGTCATACCCGATGCGGTTGCATCCAAAAAGAATAACATCATGATCTTCATGTTCGTGGTACTTGTGTTCATCGATTTTTTTGCCTTTTCTTTCAAATATTTTCAGATACTTGGATAAGAGAGGGTATATCTTGTTTGCATAAAGTATCATGTAAGAAGAACCTGCAATGGTTATTAAACCAATAGCAGTTACCAAAGATAATATTTCATTTGTTAGATGCCCTACTTTAACCCCTAAGACAATAAGAATTAGAGAAAATTCGCTTATTTGAGCTACAGTCAACCCTGCTAAAAAACTATTCCGTTTGGTGTAGCCAAACAATCCCATTAATAACATTACTATTATGGGGTTTCCAATTAATATAAATAATGAAAGAAGTATTATCGGGATGATGTACTGGATTATGTCTGTAAAAATCATTTGAGATCCCAGCAATATGAAAAAGAGGACAATAAAAAAATCACGCAATGGCTTCATTTTAGAGCTGATTTCAAAGCGATAAGGAGATAAAGAAAGGGTAATGCCTGCTATTAGAGCTCCTATTTCCATTGAGAGGTTCAAATAATGAAAAAAAGAGGCCAGTGCCAGGCACCATCCAATTGAAAACAATAATAAAAATTCCTGGGATTTTGCAATGGCTTTGGTTATATAGGGTAATATGTAAATACCTATTAAAAATAATAACACTAACAAACCAAATCCCATTAAAATTGTTCCAAGAAGCAAAGTAGTGAAATTGAATCCGCCTGTTGGAATTGACGAAATCACCATTAAGATGATTATTACAATTAAATCCTGAACAATTAAAAATCCAATAGCAATTCTTCCATACAGGGTTTGTGTATCCCCTTTGTCTGATAGAAGTTTCATGATAATTATAGTACTGCTAAATGTCAAAGCAATAGCAATGTATAATGACACTATCATGGAGAAACCTAAAAGCCTGCATATAAAAAAACCAATTAGAGACGTGAATATGACCTGGCCAACACCTGTAATCAAGGAAATCTTGCCAACTTCTTTGATAACTTTTGGATTTAAACTTAAACCCACAATAAAAAGAAGCAATGCAATACCTATGTGCGCAAATGTTGCAATAGCATCTGTAGATTGAACTATATTAAGAAGATAAGGGCTTACTATGATACCAGTTAGAATGTAGCCTATAATGAGCGGCTGTTTTAACAATCTCATTATACCTGTAATAACTACTGCAATGATGATGATGATGCTTAATTCAACAAATATGTTTATACTCATCTTTCTTCTCTTTGTTAATTCTTTTGCAATAAATCAATCAGACTGCTTGGTGTTACCACACCTATAACTCTCTTGTTTTTATCCAGAACAGGAATATAATCAAAACCTTCTTTATAAACTAATTCTATTACTTTGTTAATCGGAGCATCAGGGCTTACTGTGGATTTATGCTTATTTATTAATTCTTTAGCTTTCATATATAGAAACTTTCTGTTATAACCGACATTTAATATTTTCGTGAGGGGTTCATATTTTACTTGGTGCAAAAATAGTTTAATTAAGTCTTCATCACTGATTTCCCCTACAAATCTTTTATCATCTGTAACCACTATACAAACATTTGTATCCTCTCTCTTTAATTTCTTTATTATTTTGTCTGCATTATCATCTTGATAAATAAATACAGGCCTAATCATAGCATCCTTTGCACACAATCTTTTAATTTCATGCTCTTGTGATAAAAAATCAGATTGCTGCTCCCTTAGTAAATCAATTTGTTTTTTTAATACCATCATGGCTTACACCTAATATTATTTTCATTACGTCTGTTTTCATCAGAAACTTGCTTAATTCCATTAAAATGAATCCTAAAGAGGAAACACCTAAAATCTTTAACCAATCCAAATGTGATAATGAAACAGTTCCAAATATTGTTTGAAGTGGTTGCCAATAAATTACACTTACTTGTATTAAAATTGAAAGACAAACAGCTCCAAATAACCACATATTTGAGAATGGATTAAGGTGTTTTAATGAAGGATACAAGGTTCTGCTGCTCATTACAGCAAACATCTGGAACATTACAAGTGTAGTAAAAGCAACTGTCTGAGCTTTACTCAAATCTATATTTTTATAGTTCATAAACATTAAGAGAGTTCCAATTCCCATAATCAACCCAAACGCAACTATTAAAGACATAGTCTTTTTTGTTAAGGGACTTTCCTTAGGATTTCTTGGCGGTCGGTCCATAATTCCTTCTTCGCTTGATTCAAATCCTAAACCCAAGGCTGGAAAATTATCTGTGAGCATGTTCATGAGTAAAATCTGGAGAGGGAGTAAAGGAAGCGGAAATCCCATAAGTATGGCTGTTAAGACGGCTATTATTTCACCAAAATTGCATGATAAAAAGAATTTTGCTGATTTGATTAGTTTATCATAAATATTCCTTCCTATCTCTATGGCATTCACAATCGTTGCAAAATTATCATCAACAAGAATTGCTTCAGAAACTTCTTTGGCAACGTCAGTGCCTGTGATTCCCATAGCAATTCCAATATTTGCTTTTTTTAATGCTGGCGCGTCATTTACCCCATCGCCAGTCATAGCTACTATATGACCTTTTCTTTGTAGGGCTTCGACCACTCTTAATTTTTGGATAGGCATTGCTCTTGCAATAATCCTAATATGTTCGATTTTTTCATCTAGTTCTGAATCACTCATTTTTTCAATATCCTCTCCGGTCAAGACAATATCTCCTTTTTTGAATAATCCAACTTTGCTTGCTACTGCTTTTGTAGTTATGGCCTGATCTCCAGTAATAATCATAACTCTTATTCCTGCTTTTGTACAACGTTCGATTGCACCTTTAACTTCCTCTCTTGGAGGATCAATCATGCCAACAAGCCCTACAAAAATAAGGTTTTTTTCCACCTTTTCAATTTCATATGTTTTAGAATCAGGCAGTTCCTTGTACGCAAGAGCGAGAACCCTTAATGCCTTTTCTGCAAAAGAATCATTTATTTTCAGAATTTTTTTTCTGTCTTTCTCTGTAAGGTTTCTTATCCTGCCATTTTCAATTATCCTGTCACATACTTTCAAAAGAAGATCAGGGGCTCCTTTAGCATACGCTTCATTTTTTTCATTTTTTTCATTTTTAAATATGACAGACATTCGTTTTCTATCAGAGTCAAAAGGCAGCTCTTCAACAAAAGAAAAATGTTTCTGTAATTCTTCATCTTCAAGTTTTCCTTTTTTTCCTAAAACTGTTAAAGAACCTTCAGTAGGATCTCCAATAATTTCATATTTACCGTCTTTTTCTGACAGCTTTGCATTGTTGCAAAGATAACCTATACGAAATAATAATTCTAATTTTGACGGGTTTATTTGTTTTTTATCCTTGAAAAAGTCGCCTTTTGGCTCATAACCTGTGCCTGTTACATCTATTATTTCATCGTTATGAAAGATTTCTGTTACTGTCATTTGATTTTTAGTGATTGTGCCTGTTTTATCAGAGCAAATTATGGTGGCAGAGCCCAGGCCTTCTGCTGCTGGAAGTTTCTTTATCAACATTTTTTTTTTGGCAAGTTCTTTTGTTCCCATAGACAGCCCTACAGTAACAACCAAAGGCAAAGAATTAGGAATAGTGGAAACAGTTAAAGCCAAAGAAAACAGAATCAGTTTTGCAAAGGGCATTTCTCTTAATACTCCTGTAATCATTACAATAATTACCAAAAAAACACATATAATGCCTATTTGTTTGGCGAGTTTTGTAAATTTAATCTGCAATGGCGTTTCAGATCTCTTAGTGGTTTTGAGTGCTGATGCAATTTTTCCAAATTCTGTTTTTATTCCTGTATTAGTTACTATGCTTTTTCCTTTTCCATATGTAACTATTGTACCTCTAAAAGCCATGTTTTCTTGATCTGATAGCGGGGTTCCTAATTTATATGGTTCAATAACTTTTTTTGATGGAACCGATTCTCCTGTTAAGGACGCCTCATCTATCTGCAAACTAGAAACTTCTAACAATCTTGAATCTGCTGAAACAATATCTCCAGCTTCTAATAATAAGATATCGCCAGGAACTACTTCCCTAGCAGGTATTTTTTGTTCTTTTCCATTACGGAGAACTCTGGCAGTGGGAGCAGATATGTTTTCCAAAGCCTCTATGGCTTTTTCAGCTCGATATTCTTGAAAAAATCCGAGCAGAGCATTTAACAGTACTATTGCAAAGATTGCTATTGATTCAACAATTTCGTGTAGAAATAATGACAAAAGGCCAGCAAATATTAACAATAATATAAGGGGGTCTTTAAACTGGTCAATAAACATGATTAAGGCAGTAAACTTTTTTTCTTTGGGCAGTTCATTGTAACCAAATTCATCTAATCTTTTTTTAGCTTCCTCTTCATTCAAGCCAGTTTCAGAGCTTTTTAATGATTTAACCGCTTCACATATTTTTAAAGTAGAATAATCAGTCATTTTAATTTTTCACTTATTTTATACTGTTCACCTATTTTATACTTTTAAATATTATTTATTTTCGCCTAGCTTTTGAGCAACTATATCATACTTCTTGATAAGGTCTTTTATTTCCATTATTTTAATTGAATAATATCTCTCTCTTCCTTCTGTTTTTGAATTTAGAAACCCAAGATCATAAAGCTTTTTCAAGTGCTTTGAAGCATTAACTTCAGATACTCTGACTTTGTCTGCAATTTCATGAACTGGCATCTCTTTTTTTAAAAGCATATGAAATATATCTCTTCGTACTTTTGATCCTAATGCTCTTGCTAATTTTTCATCAGGCATAATCTAGTTTATAAGGCACACAATATATAAATGTTTTCATGTTTCGAAACAATGAAAAAATCATAAATCTCTTTTATCGTCTACAGAAAGATTAGTATGAAATGCGCAGACTGTTCACATCAACTTTAGCTCAGAAATAACAGCATCTATTTTTTCTTCTGTGTCTGGTCCAATTGCTATGCAGGTTCTTGTGCCTGGCTCTACAACTGTGTGGCCTGCGTCTGTGATGACAGCTGTTGTCAGGCCAGAATCCTTGGCTATCTGATTGTATTTGAGAAGTTCTTTTTCATCAGCAACCTTGAGCACAATCTTGGCCATGCCTTCATTACGCCACTCTTTGACTTTGCTTTTATCGCTTCTTAGAGTTGCTTCTACACTTGCATGAGCAGCCTGCGCTGCCATTTTTCCTTTTGGCAGCTTTAAATCCTGCCTTACAAGGATTGCCTGTTTGTATTCAAAAGTCATAAACATAATGATTTATTCAATAATATTTAAATATGATGGAAACCACAGTTAACTTTAGGCGAAACTCTGCCCTATTCCGTTTTGCTCACAAAAATATTCGCAAAACTCCATCTGGCCATGCACAACAAAAGCAAAAAAGCTTTTGAGTTGCATTTGACGGCACAGACGGTCAGAGTTTCTTTTTTGAATGAGGATATAAACATGGCATTTAACACAGAAGATGAAATTGAAGAATGGTATGATTTTGAAAAACAAAGACTAGAACAGGACTTCTTAGATGGCATTAATAAGGATAAAGAGAAGATTCCTCAGTTTAAAGAAAAATATGATGCAGAGATGAAAAGATTAATTGCCCGGTATAAAGCAGAACATTTTAGATTAATTGAAGAAAGCAAAAATAAGAACAGGAGAAAATAGTTTTATTCGTCTTTTTCTCTTTTTTCCACTTCATATTGATACCCTTTGAGCATAAGCTTGGTACCTTCGCGTATTAGGTATATTTCTTCTAAGTCATTAACAACTATGTCTTCGCCTTCAATGTAGTAGGAAACATTCATTCTTCTAATTCTAACTTTTTCTATATTGCTGAATTTATATACCTTTGTTGGAAAGACACCTTGTTTTTTATGAGGATTATTAACTTCAAAACATCTAACTGCCACGCTCTTGAAATCTTCATCACTTTTGCGTTCAAGCCCCATGATGAGAATACTTTTGGTCTTGACCTTTATATGGTCCTCTTTAGGATCAATTATTTCCTTGATTTTAGGCTCTTTTTTCATTTTTTCCATACAAGCCAGAATATTTTAGGTTATTTAAAAAGGTTGTGAAATTTCCTGATTTTCTCGTGTGTTATTTTAAGTTCATTATTGGCATTTACTTTGTCAGGATTAAAGGTTATTTTTCCCGTATTTTTTTCGGAATTAATTATTTTTCTCCGAAATTATCTGCGATAGCTATATGAATGAGTTATTTCAATGATAAAAAATAAATGACGACTTATTTGATTAAAGAAACTAAAGAATTTAAAAGAAACTTCAATAAACTTCCTGCTGATATTAAGAAAAGATTTGAAATACAATTCAGACGAATATTAGAAAATCCATTTTCTACAGGAAAACCATTAGGCTACAAATGGTTTAGAGAACTGAAAAATAATATTTACAGAGCATATTATCTTGTTTATGAACAAGAAGTAATAGTGTTATTAGTAACAATTTCAGATAAGAAAACACAGAGATATGTTATAAATTTTATAAAGAAAAACCGGAAATTATTCGAAAGTTTTGTTAAAGAAAAGAAAGAATTATAAATGGTAAACTCTTATTAATTTACAATGGACAAAGAAATTTATAAACTGAAGAAAGAGCAGCATGAACTCCTAGAAAGATTGCAGAATGAACTAATAAGATTTGAAAAGGGTGAAATAAACATTCGCCGATAAGAAAATGAACAATCCAAAACAAAAAACAAAACAAGAATTAATAGAACAGAACGAATTATTAAAATCTATGCTAAAATCTTTTGATGACATAAAAAAAGGGAGACTATCTGATTTTGAGTTTTCTGAATAGTTTTTTTCTATTTTAAATAAAAAAATGCGAGGGAAGGGAATTTCCCAAACTTTTAGGTTTTTGGCAATTCGTACGACCAAGCTTTGCTTGTGTCGTACTTAATTAGTTTTTACCAGATTTTTCCTAAAAATCTGTTTTGAACCCTCGTAGGCACTAAGCCACAGGATTTCTTCCTCATAGAGGCTTAAGTCCTGCCCGTTTTCCAGACTCCGGCACCCCCGCATTGGTTTTTGTTTATGCTCAGTGTCGGCTCAAAAATCTTGTTTTGATTTTTGTTTGCCGGCACCCCCGCATTGATATGAATAGAACAAGTTATTGTTTATAAGTGTTTTTCTTTAGAATGATGTTAGAATAAGACTTTAGGGTTAATCTTCATCAAAAATATTCTTTGGGCAGGTTTCAAATCTGCACGGGGCGTTTAGTATTCTGCAGAAAAAAGTTATTGTAGAAGGATTTACATGCTCATTCTTTGCACTGCATGAGTCCCAGATGGCTCTTTTCCAGTCAAGGATTGTTCTGAATTTCTTTTTCTTTATTGCTTCTGCAATCTTGTGTTCATCTTGGGCCTGCCTGCCTTCAAATATCTTGATTTCTTCTCCAATTGTAGTGAGCTCTCTCTGTAAATCAAGACTCTGCTGCATAAGTTTTTTTATTTTAAGAAGTTCTAGATATATTTTCTCATTATCTATGTCCATTTCCCACCTCTTGTGTTAATATAATTTTTTGATTTTATAAACTTTTCTAAGCAGAGATGGGGGAATGGCTTTTTTCAATATTGGCTTTATTATAACATATTAATAATAATAACTACTTATGAGTTGTTAATTTGAAAACATTTTTAAATGAAAAATCAAACCCTTTTTGTATGAAAAAATTATCTAGATTGGTGTTGATTGCGGGATTGAGCATAACGGCTTTGCTTAGTGGTTGTAATTCTCCTACTATAGGTCAAAAAAATCATGAGCCTACAAAAATACAAAGTCTCATGTATAAAATAACCAATAAAAAAACAAGCCAGATATATGGGGATAACATCATATACCAAAATTTCTCAGAAATTGAATTTGAAAATATTCCTAAAGATGCATTATATCTTCCATCTGACTTAAATCGTGCATTTGCTCAGCCTCATGTTAATAATCCAGCATTACTGGAAAATATTGTTTTTGAAGAAACTAATAAGTTATCTTTGACTGCAGAAAAAATTAAGAATATGAATGCAAAGGAACTTATACTGCTGGCAGTTGACATCGTATCCAACCGATTAAATTACTTTCTGGTGGATCATGATAAGAATTTCATAGCTAAATATGGAGAATTTCTGCCAATTGAAAAATATCTGGATCTGGGGCAGGGGGACTGTGATAAATATGCTTCTGCTACGATTGCAGTATTCAATGAACTAAAAAAAGTTAATCAAAACTCTTGCAATGTATATCTTTCTAACAATGAGGAAGGAGGATTGACCCAACTTCACGATTGGAATAGTATAATAATTTTAACACCTGAAAAAATAATATTAAGTCATATTGATACAACATTCTATGATAATGACGGTGAATTGGAAGGTGAAAAAGGTTTCCACATACCTAAAGATGCACAGGAATTGAATGCTAAATTTTTTGCATCAATATATGACTTTCAAACTAGTTATGATATGTATCTTAAATTAGTGGCTAAGGAGGAAGATATACCTAAGAAGGTTGAACACATATCATTTATGAGTTACTTGTCATACAAACTAAAGGATAATGATAAATTAGATCAGGTGAGGATCAGTTTTAATGAACTGAACCTATCAGAAACATCCGAGGTTTATAGGAGAAATTATGATAGTATTCTTTATTATTCATATATGTTGGGAAAAAACACCTCGCAGAAGGAAAGTGCTGAAGAATTTAGGCAAGAATTATTTAATAAGTTTCCTGATGCATATTGGACCAAAGAAATAAAAAAACATAAAAAATAAAAATTATTTTTCCAAGTTCATTTCTAATCCGCCAATCCAGCCTGCAATTATGTTGTAAAGCCAGGCGCCAAGTGCACCGAAGATAAATCCAATTATTCCATAGAATACAGGTATGCCGATCAGTGCAATTGGAATTGCTACTCCGAGGCCTATACTGATTACACCTTTGGCTGCTCCTGAAGCCAGCATAAGGAAAGGCAGGAAAATCAGAAGATATATTACTGCCACTATCAATCCCATGGCAGCCATTACAAGCGCATTGATTTTTGCAAATGACAGAATGCCGACTTTTTTTATTTTAACCATAGTCATTTTTTGTACCTCGATTATTTATTTGTATTCATGGTTTTTAAATGTTTTGAATAGAAAAATAAGCCTCTGGCGAGAGTCGAACTCGCGATCTCTGCCTTACCAAGGCAGTGCTATACCACTAAGCCACAGAGGCATGATTCTTGATGATTGCTGAGTGGTTTAAATAGTTTTTTAAAATTAACTTGTTTACTGTGTGTTATGAAGAGCGATTGCAGAGAAATATTAGAGAATTTAACTGGAAAGCAGAACATTTTGTTTGTCAAGAGAGGCAATGTTGCCATTAGAATGGCTCTTAAGTTTGCAAGAAAACTTGGCCATGACAAAGCTTTGCTTCAGGATCAGGGCGGCTGGCTTACTTTTAAGCAGTTTGGTGACAAAGAAAAACTTGAAATTATTGAACTAAAGACAGACTATGGAATTTTTAGTCCTGAAGCTCTGGATAATTATTCTGATTGTGTTCTTTTAATCAACTCATTGCCGGGTTATTTTGCTTTGCAGGAAATGGAAGAAGTTGCAAAGATTTGCAAGGAAAAAAATATTTTGTTAATTAATGACATTACAGGAAGCATTGGAACAAAACAAGCTTTTTTTGGAGATATTGTGTTGGGAAGTTTTGGCAGTGCCAAGCCAGTTAACTTGGGCAATGGAGGATTTATCGCAACAGACAACAAAGAGTTTTTGTCTTTTTTTGAAGAGAAAAATCCGGATTATGAAATTGATTTTAATTATTTGCTGGAAAAACTAAATGGTTTAGATAAACATTTGGAGATTTACAAGCAGGTCAGAGAAAAAGTATTGTCTGATTTAAAAGATTATGACATCATTCATAAGGACAAGTATGGAATCAATGTTATTGTTAAATTCAGGTCAGAACAAGAAAAAGAAAAATTAATAAACTACTGTGATAAAGAAAACTTAGAGTATACTCTTTGCCCAAGAGAGATAAGGGTAATGGAGAATGCTGTTTCAATTGAAGTAAAACGACTTTAGCTTACAAACAGGAAAAAACTAAGTGAGGAGGTTGAGCTTAATGATTCAAGCAGTATCTGAGTTTTTAGCAGAACAATTGTCTCCTACCATTATAAGCATTTTTGGCCAAGGTTCATTTTTTGCAGAACTTTTTGTGTCCAACCCGCTTCTTGTGCCGATAGTGTTTATTATTCTGCCGGCCATAATATTCTTTTGTGTTGCTCTTTTTGTTGACTTCATAAAAGATTCATGGAAAATGCCTATTGGCATCGTACTTGATTTATTAGCTGTTGTCTTTTTTGTCATCAATCCTAATTTATTAATCATCTTTGCTGTTGTTTCTGCAGTTGTGTTTTTTATCCTGGCTCGCGGTCAGAACGTATTGAGATGGATTTATGCAGTTATAGGTTTTATCAAGTTCATCCTGCTGGTTCCTTTTCTTCCTTTGCCTGAACTGGTGAAAACAATTATTGTTTTTATACCGATACTGACAATTACAATGTTTTTCCTTTGCATTACTGATTAAACGAATGAAAAAATATAAATAAGGTAACTAATTGAAGAAAAATAAAAGGTGAATAAAAAATGACAATTAAAATGCCAGAATCAATGGATGAATGTATTTATTTTACACGAAGAAAGTTTGACACTAACAATGGAAAGATTATTGCATGGGTTTGCAAAAAGACCTGCCCTCAATGCGGTGAGAAAATGGGCAAGCCTCTTGATGAGAAAACAGGCAGGCCAAAAATCAGAGCAGATTTTTATGAATGCCCTGCCTGCAAATATTCTGAGTCTCAAAAAGAGCACGAAGAAAGCCTTAATGTTGAGATACTATATACCTGCCAGTTCTGCGGCCACAGCGGTGAAGCAACCACGCAGTACAAGAGAGTGTCTTGGGAAGGAGTAAAAGCTTATGTTTTTGAGTGCGGAGGCTGCGGCAAAAAGATAGGCATTACCAAGAAGATGAAGGAAGCAAAAAAGAAGAAATAAAAGTAAACAAATAAATCATGAGAAATCTTTTGTTTTTACCAATTCAAAATATTTTTCTGCAAAACCTTTGAGACAGGTATATTCTTGTAAATCATGTGTGCCAATAAGCGTGTCGCCATGTTCAGAGCAAACTCCTGTGCCTATTTCAAAGTCTTTTATATTTCTAAGAAATTCTTCAAGAGTTTTTCCGTCTTTTTCAATATTGTCTATTATTATGGGAAGCTGAAAATCGAGACGCTGTGTAGGTGGATTAATTTTTCCGCCACGGTAACAAACAAGAATCAGAAGTTTGGTTCCATATGAAAATCCCATTTCCCATCCTTTTCCATCAGAAGCTCCTTCTCTTTCAGGTGTGAGATAGTTAAAAGGAATAATTAGTTTAGATTCATATAAATTTTTGTGATTAAGTCGGTTAACTTCATTTGGATTTGTTCCTTTTAATTCAACAGGAAGCCTTACGTTTAAAGGAACTCTTTCCAAAACTTTTATGAATTTATTGTATTCTTCATCTAAAAATTTTTTTCTTAACTCTAAAGGTATTGAACTTACTGCTCTTGGAGCATAAACAGTGTCATTTTTTTCTTCATAATTAACTCCGAGAATAATTTGTCTGCTAACATTATATTGGATTATCTGTTCAGGCGTGGCATATATTTTTTGAATATTACATTTCTTCATAAGAAATAGGAATAAAATTAGATATATAAACTTATCTTTAAGTTATCTTTAAATCTGAAAAACTTTCGGTGCATGTTTCTTTTCTCCAAAAAACATTTAAATACTCGTCTGATTAGCTTTTTCACTATGAAGAAAATACTAATAACAAGTGCACTGCCGTATGTAAATAATGTGCCTCACCTGGGCAATATTATTGGCTGTGTGCTTTCTGCGGATGTTTTTGCAAGGTATTGCAAGAGTAGAGGCTGGAATACTCGATACATTTGTGGTTCTGATGAGCACGGCACAACTACTGAAGCCAAAGCTTTGGAAGAAGGTCTGACTCCTCAGCAGGTTTGCGACAAATATTATAAGATTCATAAAGATATATATGAGTGGTTTGGGATTAAGTTTGATGCTTTTGGAAAGACCAGCACAGAAACTCATAAAAAAATTACACAGGAAATTTTTCTTAAGCTTAAAGAAAATGATTATATTATTGAAGATTTCTTAGAAGAACTTTATTGCGAGAAATGCAAAAAAAGTTTGGCAGACAGGTTTGTTGAAGGAACCTGCCCTTTTTGCGAATTTGAAGGCGCAAGAGGCGACCAGTGCGATAAATGCGGCAAACTTATCAATGCAATTGAATTGAAAAATCCTAAATGCAAGATTTGTAATGAAGCACCTACAAAAAAAAGCACCAAACATTTGTTTCTTGATTTAGTAAAGCTTCAGCCAGAGCTTGAGAAATGGATTGCAAAACAAAGCAAAGATGGATTCTGGTCAGAAAACACAATCACGTATACAAATGCATGGCTTAAAGAAGGCCTGAAAAAAAGATGCATCTCAAGGCAGCTTAAATGGGGGATTCCTATTCCTCTGAAAGGTTTTGAAAATATGGTGTTTTATGTCTGGTTTGACGCGCCAATAGGATATATATCAATTACTGCTCACAAGTTCAATGACTGGAAAGACTGGTGGAAAAATCCAGAGCATGTTAATCTTTACCAGTTCATGGGCAAAGACAATGTGCCTTTTCACACAATTATTTTTCCAGGTTCTCTAATGGGCACAAAAGAAAAATATACAATGCTCTATCATATCAATACAACTGAGTATCTTAATTATGAAGACGGCAAATTCAGCAAGAGCAGGAATGTTGGTGTTTTTGGCGATGATGCTATGCAGCTAGGAATTCCTGCTGATGCATTCAGGTATTATTTGCTAGTTAACAGGCCTGAAAGAGCAGATACTGTTTTTAGCTGGGATGATTTTCAGGACAAGCAAAATCATGAATTAATTGGCAATCTTGGAAATCTGGTGAACAGGACAGTTGTTTTCCTGAATAAATATTATGATTCAATAATTCCGGAGCCAGACCTTGGCAAAGAAGAAAAAGATTTTGTTAATTTGATTAGAGAGAGCAAGGATAAAATAACTGCTTTGCTTGACAAAGTCAAACTAAAAGAATCAATTAAAGAATTAATGGCTCTTTGCTCTCATGGCAACAAGTTTTTTCAGGATGCTCAGCCATGGAAAAATATTAAAGAGAACAAGAAAAAAGCAGACAATGCAATGTATGTGCTTGCTAATTTGGTAAAAGATATTGCAATTCTTTGCGAGCCGTACCTCCCATTTTCATCTGAGAAAATCTTTAATCAGCTGAACATTGATGCAAAGCAGTGGGATGATGTTGGTGTTTTGAGTGTTGAAAACGGTCATAAGATTGGAAGTGCAGAGGTTTTGTTTTCAAAGCTTGTTGAGGAAGATAAGAAAAAACTTAAAGAAAAGTTCAGCGGTGCTGGAAAGAAAAAACAAGCAGAATCTGATGAGTGTACTGATGAAAATACTAAGGCTGATGAGAAAAAAGGTTTTGACTTATTGAATCTCAAAGTTGCGCTTGTAAAGGAAGTTGAAGACCATCCAAAAGCAGACAAGCTTGTTATTATCAAGCTTGACCTTGGCAAAGAACAAAGACAAATTGTTGCTGGCATTAAGGAATTTTATTCAAAAGAAGTGCTCAAAGGAAAAAAAATAATTGTTGTGACAAATCTTCAGCCTGCAGAACTGCGAGGTGTTAAGTCTAATGGAATGCTTTTGGCATGCATGCAGGGAGACAAGCTTGGATTGGTCACTGCAAAAAAAGCAGAGCCAGGCACGCAAGTACTGGTTGATGGCTCAAAACCAAATGATGACATTATTTCTATTGATGATTTCAAGACAATAAAGCTCAGAGCCAAAGACGGCAAAGCTTTTGGCGATGACAAGGTTATGAAAGCAGGTGAAGAAGAATTATTTGTTGAAAAAGATGTTAGTGGCAAGATTAAGTGAGGTGAAAGAATGGTGGGTGTTATTTTAGCAATGGCATATACGGCAATTGTCGGTGGTGGAGCTGGCATGGTTTATTATGGATTTTATAAGAATCCTAAATTTCTTAGAAAGAATCTTAAAGAAGAAATTCGAGAAGATTATCTGAGAAAGCAACAAGAAAAAGCAATCCTGCAAGAAACTCACCAAGATTTGACTCCGGCCTATCCTACAATTGATAGTCGTTTTGAAAAATAAGTTTTTTTACATTTCTTTTCTTTTGCAAAAATTCGTAAGATTTATAAACTTGTGGTCATTATTTTAACCAAGTGGTTGTTTTTTTAACCACTTAACAGGTGATTGATGTGGATAATATTTTTAAGAACAAGGCATATTTGATTTTGGAATTATTTATTGCACATCCAAACAAAGACTTTTCCATTCGAGGCATTGCCAGAGATTTGGGCTTTAGCCATGCTACTGTAATTGAGTACATAGATGATTTATTGGGCTTGGCCCTCATTAGAAAAAACAATAAAGGATTGTACCCGACTTATTATGCAAATGTTGAGAATGATAAATATAAATTCTATAAAAGAAATTATATTATTTTTCAGATTAATGCTTCTGGATTCATAGAGTTTTTGCAGAATAAATGTCTGGCTTCAAGTATTGTGTTGTTTGGAAGCTGTGCAAAAGGAACTTTTACAGAACGCAGCGATATAGATATATTTGTTGAGGCAAAAAAAACTAACTTAAGCATTGCCAAATATGAAAAGATTTTAAGCAGAAAAATTAATCTTTTGTTTGAACCTAAAATCCGTTCTCTTTCAAATGAATTGATGAATAACATATTGAATGGTTATGTCCTTAATGGAAGTATAAATGTTAAAAAGTAATATTTTTTTTGTTTTTCGGAAAACTTGCGTGCTGCACTGGACATCTTGACGTAAGGTATTTAAATATTATTTCTTTAAAAAAATAGAATTAATTCAAAAAGTTAAATGAAGATAATATTTGGAGAACACGTTCATGGCTATGATTAATCAAGAGAGAGCAGTCATATTTTTTGATGCTAGGAATTTAATAAAAGGACAAGAAACATTTAGAGAAAAAGGTTATTTTTCTAATTTTGGGTATCGAGAAATAATGGATTACTTTAGCAGACAATTTCATATTATAAGAGGGTATTATTATGATGGTGCACCTCATAGCAGTCAACTTTCTGAAGATAGAAAAAAGTTTTTTAGATTATTAAGACAATGGGGAATAACTCTTAGACTTAAAGAAATAGATTTTAATAAACACAATCATTCTCAAAAAGGAGTTGATATATATCTTACATCTGATATGATAAGTTTGGCATATGAAAATGCTTATGATATAGCAATTATTTGTAGTGGTGATGGAGATTATGAGGCTCTTATTGAATTAGTAAAATCAAAAGGAAAAAAGGTTTGGGTTTTATCTTACGAATGTTGTACATCGCAAAAATTAAGAGAATGTGCAGATAATGTTCTTTTTGTAGGAAAAATAGATTCTTTACACAGATATAAGGCCAAGAATTCGAAAGATTTAAATAAATAAAAATACTCTGTTTATTTAATGTTTATAACGGAGTAAATGCTCCTGGGACAACCAGCTTAGGCGTTTACTCCATAGTTTTATTCTTAGATGTTGTTTATTTTCAATATATTTAATATGAACATATTATTAAGCGTAACATTTATATATTATAATTCTCAAAACTAATGATTAAGGTGAGGGTAAAGAAGCTTATTGCATTATTTATGATTTATCTAATCATTTCTCTAATGTTTGCTACAGCATTTGTGTTTGCTACTATATATAAGGCAGAAGCCTTTGGTCAGGATGAGGTTCCGGGAATAATTCGTTCTGAAGACAATTTAGTAATACGTACAGAGTCTGTTATGCCTGTGTCTGTAAGTGCTTTGTTCACAAACAATTCATTTGTTCAGATGAATTGTGACACAATAGCCACACCTATTAGTTGTGCATACACACAAAGCATTAACAATGTCACAGGCAAAATAACAGCAACTGTTAAAGAGGCCACATCAGGTGATACAAAAACAGTAGAAGCATATGTTGATAACAGGCCTCCTGTTATTAGCACATTTGCAACATCAAGCACTGGCAAGGATGTGCAAACAACTTACACTATTGTTGATCAAGCCAGCACATATTTTCCAAATGTTTGTTCTGGAGTAAAAAAAGTTGAGCTTTATCTTAATCAGCAGCTAGTGAATAGCACAAGCCATGATGTTGGGGATTGCAATGTTAATGGGGTGTTGAAAGGAACAATACCTAATTTTGTAGGTAAAGTCAACATAAGCATAGTGGTTTATGATTACTTGGATTTAAGTGCAAACAAAACAGGAACACAAGTGTTTATTGATAATGTTGCTCCGACAATCATGACAACTGCTACTGTATATAAAATAGGAACTGAATCAGAGATAGAAAAAGTTTCAACTCAGAGTACAAGGGAAATAAAAGCAGATGTTATTGTTGAAGTTGAAGATGATGCAATTGCTCCAAGCAACAGTGTGTTTGGAGATTTCTCAAGCTTTGACAGGACAAGCCCAACATCTCAGAAGAATATTGCTGCATCCTGCCAAAGACAAGGATGGAATAAAACTTATACTTGCAAATTCTCAAATATCAAGTTAATGCCTGCAGATGCAAGTCTTAATTTTGTTGTAACTGCAACAGACCAGGTTGGCAACACAGCAAATCAGTCACTTTCTGCAAGGTTTACAGTTGTTAATGATGCAGGTGAAGTAATCAAGATTGAGCCCAAAGGCACCAAGTGTTCAGGAAGCACCTGTTATATGAAAGGAGGGCTTGCTGAAGTTACTGCTGATATAAGTACTCAGAGCACATATAATAACAGTGAAGTAAAAATTAACGGAGCGCAAACCAAATGCACTCCTTCATCAGGCAAATGGCTGTGCGCAGTAAACATGAGTGTGAGCAGTGCAACATTTACTTTATCTGGTTTTGATGATTTGGGCAACAGCATATCAGGTCAGTCAACAGGCACATATATTGTTGATGGTGCACCTCCTCAACTTATAGGAGAAATTAATACAACTCCTGTCTGCCCAACAGCCAGTGAAAGTCTGGTTATTGAATTTAATGTTACTGATGCCCAAAGCCCAGAAGTAACCGCGTGGGCAAATACTTTGTCTATAAGTGATGATAATGAAACCAGAGCAACATGT
The DNA here is from genome assembly GCA_018819305.1 of Nanobdellota archaeon. Taxonomy (GTDB): domain Archaea; phylum Nanobdellota; class Nanobdellia; order Woesearchaeales; family SM23-78; genus SM23-78. The sequence goes on along the minus strand of JAHJQO010000043.1, from coordinate 16,916 downwards.
ACACAAATAGAAGGATATTGGAACTGTGTTTTGACAGTTGGAGCTTTGAAGTCAAGAGGCATATCTACAAACATACAAGTTGGAGCAGAAGATTATGTCGGCAATAAAATGAGTGCTTCAGTGCCAGTGAAAATCTGTGTTAATGTTGATGAAGTGCCTGATTTAATTGAAAAAATAAAAACAAGAGGAACACTTCCAAAGATTGACAGAAAAACAGCAAGCAAGATAACACTTGAAGTTCCAATAGGATTAGAGATTGTTAAGAAATCTAATGATGTTGAGATTCTTGAAAGAAGCATAGTTGATTGCTCAGCAACAGCATGCATTAATGGCCAGGCATATCTTGTAAATGAATTAACCTTAAAACCAATGATGATTCTTCCATTGAAATATTATGCTTCCTGCGGTGAAGACTGGGATGAAGAAGACAAAGTAGAAGTCAACTGCACTCAGGAGTTCAAAATAAAACATGGATTAAAGATTTACACTCAAAGAGAAATCGAAACCATAAGTGCAAAACTTGATGTCTACAACCAGCCACTCGGAGGCATTGACAAGAACTTCAAAAAGAAAACTACTGAGATTAAAAAACAAATAATAAGTTTAGACAAACAAATTGCGAAACGTGAAAAAGTCTATAAGGTGCTGGGAGCCATATGTAGCCTTGCAGAAAGTCTTGGAAAAGTCAATTCATTACTTCAAGCAGTCAAAACAGTTCTTTACGGAATTTCCTTAGCTATTCCAATAGTTGGAGAAGCCATATGGGCCTCAGGACAAGGAGTTATAGGAACCTTTCAATCATTTGTTGACAGCACCATATGGCCCCAAGGCTGGGTACCGATACCTCCATTCGCACCATGCGTTGTTGGTCCACCACCTGCATGCGGAGTTCCATTCCCAGGCAATCTACCAGGCCTTGTTATCAAACTAACTTGTTCAGTCTACACCTGCAAATTATATGATTTTAATACATATGTGGACATTGGTATGAGCTATACAACCTACTTTGTCCAGCAGCATGATATAAAACAAATTATTAAAGCACAGGTGGCTACGGCGGCTGCAAAAGAGGCTGCAGAACTAGTGGCTGCATTGGGGAGAGATCCTGCAAATATCATTGCAACTATCGAAGAGGAAACGCTTACTGAAACTAAGATTACTGAGCCAAAAGGTGAGTATAATGATTTATTAGTAGCAACTAAAAATGATCCTGTTTTACCTCCACCACTTGATGTTGGAATAGATAAAAATAAATTAACGAATATTCAGGCATCAATACCAAATGAATTAGTAAGTTGTCATGATAGTGCTGTAGCAGCAAATCCACTTATTAGTGATGCTTTTAAGGATCCAGCTATTTCTAAAATAAGACCAATACCAGCGATTACAGCATCTATTGGACCTGCTTCGCCTAAAACAGCACAATTAGAAAATAATATACGTAATATACTTGGTAATGGAAAGATAATTACTAATTTTCGTGATTACACAGATATTATGTATAAAGGAATATTATATAGATATAATAAGAATAGTCTTACTATGTTGAAATCAAATGGTTTATATTTTGCACCATTAACTGGAAATGTTGTTGCTTCAAATTCAATCACTGGTGAAGCTATTATAAGTCCAGGTACAGCTGATAAATTATTCAAGCCATTTTCTCCTGTATCTTATCAGATGTTTGATACAGAGGTTAGGATGCAGAATGCTGTGGATGCTTTTCTTGGTGATGACGGCTCTTGGATTTATAATCCTTATAAGAGCAAGCATTATGATGGCATGTGTGCTCCTGCTATAATGTTTAATGACAGGAAAGAGAGGCAGCTGCTTTGCAAGCGTCTTGGGTGTTTGGAAGAAATGGCGAAAATTGGCGGTCCGTTGGAAGCTTGCGAGTTTGAATACAACCTTGATATGTGCGTATATGTTGAGAGTGCAAGGTATAAGATTGATGGAGCTGCTACCTTTGGAAAAGTTATGGAAAGTGTTGGTAAAGTGTTCTTGAGTAATTTGTTAGGCACGGGGCTAATAATAGGTTACTTGTATTTCTGGCCTGGTTGTGCTCATTATCATGGTGAGGGAGGACAACTTTTTGATTCTGAGGTTTACACCACTGGTTGGAGAGGCACTGCTTGTGGTACTATTGGTGCCCTTTTTAGCCTGAGGGAACTCATATCTTTCATGAAGAATCCTTACAATGCTTTAAAGAGTGATGTGCCTGTGGATATTCCGGCAGGAAGTCCTGATTTTTGCGTTGGAGTTGATTATAGTGTTTAAGAAAAAATTATTATTAATTCTAGTATTGATTGTCCTAGTTAATGTTATCTTTGTTTTTGGTGCTACTGTTGATGATTACAAGCCAGGATGGCTCAAAGATTACAGTGCTAATCAATCAGGTATATTGCATAATTTTTGGCATTCACTAAATCCTTTTATTCCTGATAAGAACCAGGTCGACCCTTATTCAAATGCTGATGTTTACGGTTGGTATAATAACACTTTTTTCGGTCTTGCTAATTGGGAGCGTGAAGTATGTTTGTTAGACCTTAGCACTGATGTCAGGCAGATAAGAAACGTGGTTGAAGATACGACTCTTGGAGAAACCACTATTTACACTACAACTCTTACTGTGTCTGCAACAAGAGAAAGAGGATTTAACAATACTTGGCTCTATGAGGTTTCATGGTATATCATGCCTTATATTGATGACGCGCTTTATAGGGTTTATTTAAAAAAAGGAATTGAAAAAGAATATTTTGAAGGTAAAAAAGGCGATGATGACGATGACTTTTCAGAAGCCTATATGCAGGTTGGTGATAGTGGTTATGAAGCAAGATATATGGATATAAAATATGAACAAGTTATTTTAGAGTATAAGAATTATGGCAGTGATAATATTCAGGAAATGGTTGTTAGTGTTGTTGATAAGAAAACTCCTTGATAAAAAATGATAAAGAAAAAAGTAAAAAAGAAAATTAAAGAAAAGTCTGTTTATTGGAATACTCAAAGCAGTGCGTTTATTAATAGTTATAAAAGGATTGGCACAAAAGAGTTCCTGAAATCAGCAGTATTTGACCTTCTTACATTTTTAGCAATCATAATTATTCTTAATCTTGCTTTATTGATGGTTAACAGGATAAGTGCTGAAGTTCTTCCCGAATTATTGACTGTTTATGCTTCAGCTCAAAGCGAAGATACTGCGGCTATGCAAGAAGCAGTTGCTGATTTGACTCCAAGGGTGGCAAAAGTACTTTGGATATCATTTATCATTGTAGTTTTTGCATTTTTGTTAATAATGTTGGCAATATCATTTTTATACCATAGAGCATGGGATATTGCTTTGAAAAAAAACCTGAAAAAAAAGTTTTCCTGGAAAATATTTTTACTTAACATCATCTGGTTTGTTGCGTGGTTTATCATATTTTTGTTAACAGCAAACATATTTGTAACTTCAGTTGCGGCAGTCATTTTATTAATAGAAATCCTATTATTCCTTTATCTTGACCCTATGCGCAGAAGCATTTATGACGAGAAAAAATCTATTGGAAAGATTATCTCTGACTTTTTCAGGATAGGTGTAAAGATTTACTGGTTTATATTTTATATTATTGCTGCTGTTATTTTTGGCATTATTATAATTTACATATTAGGATTATTGGTGAATATCCTGGTGTTATTTGGAATATTAACAGTTATATTTATCCTGATTTTTGTTGGCTGGACAAGAAATTATATTATTGAACTAACTAAGCATATCCAATATTAATAAATTAATAAGAAAAATTAAAGGTGAAAAAATTGTTAAAAAGAGGTGACAGGAAAGCACAGATTACTTTATTTGTTATTCTGGCATTAGTGATATTAATAGTTGTTGCTATACTCTACTTTGTGTTAAAAAAACCTGCTTCTATTGGTGACGAGTTTAAAGAAGAAGCAGTTCCAGAAGAATTCAAGCCAGTAAGAGATTATGTTGAAGGATGCATACATCAGGTTGGTATTGAAGCAATTAAATTAATGGGTGCTCATGGAGGATATATTGATCCGTTAGATCCATTTCTCACACCTTTACAAATGCGGTTTAGTGTTTTGAGTCCTACTCATTATGAATTGGTTTCTTTGACAGGCGAACCAGAAGATGCTGTTCCTTATTATTTGCATGTTCCAGGAAAATCTGATTATTTGAATTTTGACTATAAGTCATTAGCTCCAAGCATTGAAAGCATGGAATTTCAGTTAAATATGTATATCAGCAGAAACCTTCCTGATTGTGTTGGAGGTTTTGATTCTCTAGAAGAGAGTTATGATGTTGTTGCTGATAATGATAATATTATAACAAGTTCTTTTATCAGAGAGGATGAGATAGAGTTCTTTGTTAGGTATGAGATTGAAGTGACTAAAGGCACTACCAAGACAACTATCACTAAATACACAGATGTTTTGAAGTTTCCTTATAAAAAATATCATGATCTGGCTCTTACTATGTTAATGGCAGAATTTTTAAGCCAGTTCTCAGAAAGCTTTACAATCAGTTTGATTAATTATTATTCTGGCATGGATATTAACATGCTACCGCCTGTTCTCGAATACACTGAATTGCCATATATCATGACTTGGAGTAAGTCAAAAGCAAAACTAGATATGAATGGATTACTGTTAAGTAATATTCCTGCTCTTCAAGTGAAAGATACAAGAGGTTTTGAACTAATTGAACCCTCTGGAGTTCAGATTGAAGATGCTTTTTATAACAGTCTGACAATGGATGTTTTGAATACTTCTGTTCCAGATTTATCTGACATAGCAATTAATTTCTATTATGTTGATAACAGTTTAGATATGTATGTTCAGCCTTCTAAAGGGGATATTATCAGACCAAGTGTGGAAATGCAAAAAGGCAACCAGTATGTGCCTGATAGCGTGTTCAATACGTACAGGTTTTCTTATGATGTTGCTTATCCTTTGTTTGTTGAGATAAGAGGTTTAGAACCCACAACAGAGATTCCTGAATATAGTTTTATGTTTGCTCTTGAAAGCAACTTAATTGAGAATAAGCCTGCTCTTGCATGGCAGCTAGGTATGGGTACTGTTGAATGGGATGACTCTTATATTAATACAACTCTTTCTTATCCTGCTGGAAGTTATACAGATTCATCAGGCAACCCTATTGATGTAAAGCCAAGAATAATCACTAAAAGTTTGTTCTGCGATGAAGATACTTGGATTTCTGGTAATGTCAGTATAAGAGTTGTTGATGTTGATGGCAATGTGCCGCTTGATGGTGCAATTGTCACATATGGTTGCGGAAATTATGATGAGTGTTGGGCCGGCACAACAGAATTAGTGCATAATGGCCAGTTTGCAGAATGGAGTAGCACTCTTCCTATTTGTCAAGGAGGATATTTATCAATTACAAAAGAAGGTTATGGTTCTAAATCAATACAGTTGAGCACAGAAGAAAATAGAAATATTATTATTCCAACTCAGAAGATTCACAAGATTAGAGAAATCAATGCTACTCTTAAGAAAGTCGAGGTTTTAAAGAACATATATCGTGAGGATTGGGACTGGATGAGTGATCTTGCAACAATATCTGGTCTTCAGGATATTGATTCTGATTCAGAGCAAGTAATTCTCTCTATTACTCAGATTGGTTTTGACGCTGGTGTTAACCCTGTTTCAAATACTCTAATCTTTGGAAAAGAGGGTGTAGAAAAAAGCACTATCAAACTGGTTCCTGGAGATTATGAAATCACAGGTCAACTGATTGATTACAATGGAATTATGATTTCTGCTAATTGTTCAAGATTCTGTAAAGCAAATGTTCTTATATGTTTGGATTTTGAATATATACCTTCTGAAGAGATTAACATGACTCCTGCGCCATGGGGGGGTTTGCAGATTAAAGAAATGGTTCTTGGTGGTGACCCTGCGACAGGTGTTTTCAAGATAACTGCGGATGACCTTGATAATAATAATGGACTTGAATTTAGAGTGCTTAAGCTTCCAGACTTGCAAAAAACAACTCCTCCAGGAGGATGCTTGCATAATCTTGGAGAGATGAATAATGTTAGTGATTATTCTGTTATGTTTAAATCAGATATATGGCCTGTTTTCAAATAATAACTAAAAATAAATGAGGGATTTTAATTGGTTGACACTTTATTTAAATTTGCAGAAGATAATCTTGCAAAAGGAATTAGTCCTGCAACTGTTAAGCAGCAGATGCTTAGAGAGGGCTATAGTCCAGCTCTTGTTGAGGGAGTGATGGAGTCTGTTATGCAGAGAAGAGCAGCAGCTGTTTCAGTTAGTTCTCCTTTAGGTGTCAGTCATGAGAAAACTGTTTTTCCTAAGATTATTCTTCTAGTTGTATTTATTGGTTTGATTATTGCAGGTGTTGTTTATCTACCTGCCTTGGTAAGCCCTAAAGAAGCTTTGCTAGATATTAGTGTTGAGCAGGACAAGCTTTCTTTTTATCCTGGAGAAGAAGTTGGCTTTGATTTGGAAGTAAGCAACATGGGCTCTGCTGATAGGTTTGATATTACTCTTCTTTACAGAGTTTTAGATTCACGAGATAATTCTATTGCTAGCAAGGAAGAGACTGTGGCTATCAGCACAACCATGAGTCATCATAGAAGTGTGACTCTTCCCACCAGTATAAGGCCCGGCACTTATGTTATGAAAGTTTTTGCTAATTATGAAGATAAAATTGCAACTTCATCTTTTTCTTTTGATGTATTGGAAAGAGTGGTGGCTGTTACTGCGACTTGTGTTGATAGAGTTCAGAATCAGGATGAAACAGGCCCTGATTGTGGTGGTGTTTGTGGTGGTTATTGGTATGATGGTGCCTGCCATGCAGAGCCTAAGAGTGATGATGGTGGAGGCACTAGTGTAATTCAGGCTTCTTGCAATGATAACACAATGAATCAAGATGAAGTTGGTGTTGATTGTGGTGGTGTTTGTGGTGGTTATTGGTATGATAATTCCTGTCATTCACAACAAAAGCAAGTTATTCCAACACTAGGCAAGAGCTTTGCTGCAATTAAAATTGAAGCTGCTAATCTTGCAGTGACAGACCCTGAAGGAGCTAAGAATATTTGTGTTCAGCAAATCACTGATAATCAAGAGGAAAAAGATCTGTGTCTGAAGAATGTTGCTCATAAGAGTATGCAGAAAATCTATTGCGACATGATTCAAGGAGTGGATGATAAGGATGAATGTTATTATCCTTTCTTTTTGCAGGGTGAATATACTGTTTGCGACAAGATTACTGACCCTCAGAGCCAGCAGGCATGCAATAACATGAAAGAGATTGAATTGCTAAGACAAGAGCTTGAAAACCAAGGTTGAATAAATTTCTCTTCTTTTATGGGATTCCGGCTGAAAGCTAGGAATATTCAAATTTTTGATTTGAATGCTCAAAAATTTTTGATTTTTGAAGTCACCTGATTTTCGCTAACGTTTTGCGCGAAGCGGAAAAGGTTAAAAACAAAAGATTTATATAATTCTAATTCCAAAATTTAATCTATGGCTAAGGATAAGGCTGAGTATGTTCCTCCTAAACATATTACTGAGTATCATAAGAATATGGAGAAGGAGAAAAAACTTATAGATACTGCTGACCATCATCATAGGGCTGCTTATGAAACTAGTATTGCTGACGTTTTAACTGATAAGGACGGTTTGATTAACTATGATTGGCTGAAAAAAGAGGAAAGGCAGCTGGCTCTTAAAAATTCTATGTCTGATTTCTATTTAGACAGATCTTTGGAGCATTTTGGTTTTAAAAAGCCCGGTGAAAAGCTTTCTGATGATAAGAAACTTGATGTTTTCAAAAAAGAAAGGTTGATGAAAGCTTATGCTAATACGACAAGTCAGCAGATTGGAGACTTAATTCATCACTATCAGGAAAATTTCACTTATACGAATTTTTTCCGTCATAAAGACGAGATGATGGATGATTTGAAAAAACAGCTATCTGCTGCTTCCATGGCTCATTTCACAAAAGATAATATTGATGATATTATTAAACATACTGGTGTTGGTGACATGGTTGAAAAGAAGTTGCTCACTGTTAGAGATGCTGTTAAGTTGCTAAGAACTCATTATGAGAATAAAGGAGCTCTACCGAAAACCGGATTAGATAAAATTATTAGTGAGTATGCGGTTAAGGAGCCGTTCCGTTCTGATTATGATGTTAAGCCTGATCCTGTGAAGAAGAAAGACGATAAAGATAAAAAGTAGCGCGTATTCCTTTTTTCTAGTGGTGTTTTGTGTATATTAAAAACAGAACTAACAAAAATGAAATTTTTGAATTTTCGCCTAAAAAGCGAAAACTTTATAAATGATAATCACTATTGTAACCACTATTGAGTGAATTTATTTTAATTAACAAGGGGGAGATATAAAATGGCACCATCAAATGAATCTAAAGCAAGAGTAAATGATTATGTTGAAAAAAACAAACAAGCAACGCTAGAACAAGACACTCTGGATCATAAATACAGATCAGCTCTAAACGCTGCAGAAGAATCAATTTATACTAATGGTTTACTTGATTATAAACTTCTAAAGACAGAAGCAGGCAAAGATGCTTATAAGTTTGCATTTAAACAAAAAGCACTACCATATGCTTTTAATGCTACAGGCCATGGTGCAGGAGCAACTCTTGATGTTTTTCAACAGTCAAGAATTTTCAGCGGAACATATGGCTTTGGAATTGATGATTTTAATGATGTTGTTGACCAATATGAAGATAGAACGACATTTGACTTGGCAAGTCAGGTATTTGCACAAGCACTTGATACAAAAAAGAAAGCAATTGGTGCAATACCAACAAACCTAATCAAATCTGTAGATGCAGAAGCAGTTATTGATTATACCGACAGTTCAAATCTCTTTGATGTCACCAAGTTAGACAAAGTAAGAGATTTGACAAGTATACTCAATGAGCATGAGAGAAACCATATGATTACACCAAACTACTTGGATAGACTGGAAAGACAACATAAGCCTTTCTTAAAACCAAGAAGAAGAATTATCATGCCGTAAGGTAAATTATAAAATTATTTAACTTTTTTTTATCTTTTTTCTTTTTTTTCTCTTTTTATTCTTAATTTCTTCTTATTTTTAAGCACAAACTATATAAACACTCTTTACTCCCTAAAGCTCATAATAATTAATAATAAACAATATATAAATAATAATAAAAATAACAATAGAGGTGATTTTTCTTGGCAAAAAAAATGAACGCTAAAAAAGTGACAACTGCTAAAAATGCAGAAAAAGATGATGCTTCTGTGAAGCAGAAAGAACAGGCTAATGCTATTAGCAGGCAGCTTGATAAAATGGCTGAGCAAATACCTGATGAAGCTAAAAAAAGACTTGAAGAAATAAAAGACAAGCTTGACAAATTCAAGGAAAAAGTTGTCGGCAAGTTTGAAGGGTATATAATGGGGATTGCGCTTCTGCCTCCTGACAAAGAGGATGAGAACAAGAAAAAAATCAATGTCTTGGTTTTGGTTGATGATTCTGATTCCCAGAAGATGAGCAAAGAAGAGCTCAGAGACAAGCTCTCAGGCATTATTGAGAAAATGGCTCTTGAGATTGATGAAAACCTTGCTCCTCAGACAATTATATTAACAGAAGTCTGGCAGTCATGCTATGATGCAAAATACGATATTCTTCAGATGATTGCAATGAGTGCGCCTGTTTATGACACAGGAATGATTGCAGCTATCAAAATATCAGAGATACACAAGAGCATGGTTCTAAAGAAATTTGAAAAATACATTGTGTCTTATGTTCTTGCAGGAAGCCTGGTTCAGGGAAAAGCAACTCCAACTAGTGATATTGATGTATGTATTATTGTTGATGATACAGATGTCAAGAAAATGACCAGAGCAGAGTTGAGAGACAAGCTCAGAGCCATAATCATTGACATGGGTTTTAGTGCTGGCAAGATGACTGGCATTGAAAACAAGATAAATATTCAGGTCTGGATTTTGACAGATTTCTGGGAAGGAATAAAAGAAGCCAATCCAGTATACTTTACATTCCTGAGAGATGGAATTCCATTTTATGACAGAGGAGTTTTCATGCCATGGAAGCTGTTGTTGCAGATGGGAAGAATAAAGCCAAGTCCAGAAGCAATTGACATGTTTATGCATTCAGGAGAGCAGATGCTTGAAAGAGTTAAATACAAGCTAAAAGATATGGGAATGGATGAAATCTTTTTATCTATTTTAACACCCAGCCAGGCAGCTCTTATGATGTATGGCATACCACCGCCAACACCAAAGGAAACACCTGATGTCATGACTGATATTTTTGTGAAAAAAGAAAAACTGCTTGAAAAAGAATACATAGATATTTTAAGAAAAAATCTTGAAGTCAGAAAAGACCTTGAGCATGGCATAAAAAAATCCATTTCAGGAGCAGAAATTGATGTCCTGCTAAAAGGCGCAGATAAATTTCTAAAAAGACTTAACAAGCTTTTTGAGGCAATTGCAAAGAAAAAAGAAGAAGAAAGTGTTTTGCATAGCTATGAAAATATTGTAACCATAGTCAGGGACATTCTAAGAATGGAAGGTGTGGAAAAAATCAAAGACACAGAAATAATAAAGATTTTTGAAACAGAAGTTGTGCAAAAAGGACTTATACCGCAGAAATTCCTGAGAATGCTTAAAGAAATTGAAAAAGCTAAAAAAGACTATGATGCAAAAAAGCTTACAAAAGCAGAAATTAACTCTGTGCAAAAAGATTCCAGAGAGCTCATAAGATTCCTTGTTGAATATATACAGCGAAAAAGAGGAATTGAACTGGAGAAAACAAGGATACGAGTCAAGCATGGCAAGAAATTCGGAGAAGTTGTTCTTTTAGGAACCAAAGCATTCATCATCCATGACATTGACAATGAAGATAAAAATCTCTCAAGAGCAGACATTGCACCAGACGGCTCATTAAAAAACATCAAAGCCAGCTCATTAGAAGAATATGAAAAAGCACTCACAGGTGTGGAAATGCCTGAAAGAGTGTTTATCAAGCAGCCAATCTTTGACGACCTGAAGAGCTTATTCGGAAAGGATGTTGAGATATTGGTTAATTATTAGATTTTTATTTGCCGTCCGCAGGACCAAATTTTATTTTTTCCTTTTAATTATACTTTTTTCTTTTATCTTTTTTGTTTCTTTTTTACTATTTAGTTTTATTTAATTTTGGTGCTCATGCGGGCACAGGCTTAAAATATACACCATTCTATAGTTTATCATCAACTTTTTAAATACAAATGTTTTTCTTTAAGTTAGAGGAATAACATGAAAACAGGATATAAAGTAGGAGATGCAATGACTATTAATCCAATAACAGTAACTGCAGATATATCTCTGAAAGAATGCGCAGAGATAATGGATAAAAAACATGTTGGAAGCCTTTTGGTAAAAGATGATGGCAAGATTTCTGGAATTATTACAGAGCAGGATATGGTTAGAAAAGCAATGGCAAAACTCCTTGACCCTGCAAAAACTACAGTAAAGGAAATAATGGAAACTGAACTAATGACAATTGCTCCAGACAAAGACATCTTTGATGCTCTTACAAAAATGCGCGATTATAACATCAGGCATCTTCCTGTTATTGAAAAAGGAAAATTTGTTGGTTTCTTAACTATCAAAGACATTCTAAAGATACAACCGCAATTATTTGAACTGATTGTTGAGAAGTTTGAATTAAAAGAAGAATCAAGAAAGCCTGTTTTTGGCGGAGGAGATGACGAAGGAGTATGCGAGATTTGCGGTAATTACTCAGATGACATTCAGGAAGCAGGCAATGGTCAAAAAGTTTGTTCTCAATGCATAGATACTATATGATTTCTTTATTAATTCACAAACTATATAAATAATAATCTAACTAAAAACTTAGAATGACTAGTGACAAGCCAATACACATAGCAGTTATTCCTGACGGCAACAGAAGATTTGCAAAGAGCAAAGGAAAGCTTGCCTGGAAAGGCCATGAAGAAGGAGCAAAGGTTTTTGAGAACTTTCTTGAATGGTGCAAAGAAGAAGGTATTAAAGAAATTACTTTTTGGGCTGCGAGCACAGAGAATGTTTCTAGGGATAAACAGGAAGTTGATTTTCTAATTGGATTGTTTGATAAGTTCTGCAACAGATATTTAACTGACCATCATAAAGGAAAAATCAAAGACAAGGCAAGGATTAGATTTATTGGAAACCTTGAACAGCTGCCAGCAGAACTTGTTGAGAAGATGAAAAAAATTAAAGAGATTACAAAAGATTATTCTGATTACAAGCTTAACCTGCTTGTTAACTACGGCGGCAGATGGGAAATCATTCAGGCTGCAAAAAGCATTGCAAGAGAAGCAGTGGCTGGGAAAATTAATGTTGATAATATTGATTCTGAAACCTTTCAAAAACACCTGGCTCTTGACAGCGAACCAGACTTAATTATCAGAACAAGCGAGCAAAGACTCAGTGGTTTATTGCCATGGCAGGGTATATATAGTGAAATCATCTTTCTCAAAGATAAGTTCTGGCCTGAATTCACCAAAGAAGATTTAAAAAAATGTCTTGATGAATATGCTGAGAGAAAGAGACGGTTTGGGAAGTGATTATTCATTAAATATGTGATTATGCAATTTTTCTATTCAGGATAGTTATATCGACCTAAATGAATGATATCTGAACTAAATTTATTTTTTAGATCTTCTGGTAACTGTTCAATTAATTGTTTTGGATGAAAATCCAATAATGAAAGCTTTTCTACTTCAATCCATTTGACTTTATGTAAAACTTGGTCCTTTTCATGTTCTGGATCATGACCTTTCTGTAAATTTCCATCAATTATTTCTCCTAATAGAATTATATCGATAGCCTCAATAGTATCATTATACAACTCTTTTATGTATGCAATTTTGGAAATAGAAATCTTTAGATTTGTTTCTTCTTTTACTTCGCGGATACCTGCTTCAAAAATAGATTCTCCTTTTTCCAATCCCCCACCAGGTAATACATGTATATTTGAATTTTTTCTTTTCATATTAACAACTAATAATTTATTTTGTTGAAATAACAGAACTGATACGCGAATATCACGATTCATTTTTACCCTCTATTTAATAAGGATACATTAAGTGTTCACTCAATTTCTCCTTCATTAAAAATAATTGCTTCAAACTTTTCTATCTTATTGTCAAGTTCTTTCCAGCAGTTAAAACTCATGCCTGCTTTTTGGCAAAGGCAGTTGAGAAAAGCTTCAACATTAAAGTTGTTCTCAGTTGCAACCTGAGGAAGAAGAAGTCCTGAACCAAAAGCTCCATTGATTATTAAGCCGTCTCTGCCAATCTTAATTTTTTTCTTGTAATCAGAAGGATGGCTTACTTTTATTTCCTCAGGAACTGTGAGAACAGAAATCTCAATCTCAATATCTTTTAATTCTTTTTCTGTGACTGGCGGAAACCTTGGGTCATGAAAAGCAGCACTGCGCGCAGATTCAACAATAGCCATGTTAAGAGGATAAACAGGCATTGGAAAACCAATGCACCCTCTGAGATCATTGTTTTTGTGCAGAGTCACAAATACGCCTTGTTTTTCACCAAGATGTTTAACTTTGCTCATATTGGGTTTTTTCTTCTGGAAATATGTTTTAATAGATTCACGTGCAAGTTCTAAGAGAAGTTTTTTATCTGATTTTTCCATTTTCATATAAGAAAGAAAAGCTTGTTTTAATAATTTATTATTTGAATCCCAAATTTGAGATTTATGGAATTTATTTAGCTTTATTAAACAAGGTCAAGAACTCTTTGTTGGTTTTTTTCAGTCTTGCAGCCGCAGCTTTGAGAACAGATTGGGCGTCTTTCTGGCCATTGGTTTCAACTATGAACTTAGGAACGCCTATGAGTGGGTGAGCAATCTTGTAAGCAGCAGCTCGGATGGTGCTGTCAGCCCATAATTCCTTCTTAAGAGCATTACAGAATGAGTGGTCTGCGCCTTTAAGCTCAAAAATCATTCTCTTCTTTGTATTCTCAATTACTTTAAGCTCCATTTTTAAATAATAGAAAAATTTAGCCTTTATAAAACTTACTGAAAAAATTGTTAAAATTCATCTTTTCAAAACAATAAAATTTATAAACCCTAAGTTTGTCCTCACTTATGGTTTAGAGGTTCTGTAGGAAAAACATCATACTTATATGACTATAATTGAGAGGATTATCATGAGTGTTTCAAAACAAGAAATGGTTGATGGCCTGGCCAATGAGCTCAAGCCAATATTGCAGAAGCCGGATTGGGCTGATTTTGTAAAGACAGGAGTATCCAAGCAAAGACCACCTGCCGATGAAAATTGGTGGTTTGCAAGAGGCGCTAGCATACTGCTTAAAACTAACAGATTAGGTCCTATAGGGGTTTCTAAACTTAGAACCAAGTATGGCAGCAGAAAAAACAGAGGTGTAAGACCTGGAAAGTTCTTTAGAGGTTCTGGAAATATTATCAGGAAACTGCTTCAGCAGCTTGAACAAGTTGGTTTGCTCAAACAAGAGACTAAAGGCAAGCATAAAGGCAGAGTTCTTACTCCTAAAGCATATTCATTAATTGCTCAGACTCATAAAAAATTGGATAAAGCAAGGCCAAAAGTTGATAAGCCAAGCATAGCTCCAAAACATGAGTTTAAACCTGTTCAAGAAAAACCTGAGCCTAAGCTTGATGCTAAGCCAGAAGTTAAACCTAAATCTGAGGTTAAGCCTGAAGTTAAGGCTGAGTCTAAGGTTGAAGCTAAACAGGAAGTTAAACAACCTGATACTAAAAAGCAACCTAATACTAAACAACCTGATGCTAAAAAAGCAGATACTAAAGTTGAGGATCAAAATGTCAAGGTATAAACCAAGAGCAAAGAAAAAAAGACTGATTAAAAAGAATACGCAGACTAAATGGGCTCCTTTTTGGACAGTTCCAAAGATTTATGGTAAAAACAGGAGAGTTCATCCAGGCAGACATACTGTTGTTAAAAGGCACTGGAGAAGAACCAAGATACAAGCTTGATGATAATGACTGTGATTGAAAATGGCTAAGAAAAAAGAAAAAAAAGAAATACTTGAACGTGATTATAATATTCCTCTTAGAAGAAGATTTGTTAATGTTGCAAAACATAAGAAAACTCCTAAAGCTGTGAGAGCAGTTAGAGAATTCCTGCTTAAACATATGAAATCAGACAAAGTCAGATTGGGTATGCATTTGAATGATCATCTATGGAAGCACGGCATTAAAAATCCGCCTCATCATGTTAAAGTTCATGTTATTAAAGAAGGTGATGAAGTAAGAGCAGAGCTTCATGGCTTTGAATTCAAAGAAGCTGTAAGAGCAGAAAAGAAATCTAAAGAACCTGCTTCAATGAAGGAAAAGCTGGCTAAAAAGCTTGGTGTGGATGATAAAGCAGTAGCTGCTGAGAAAAAGAAAGAAGATGAAAAAGATGTTCCTAAAGTTGAAGTGAAGCAAGAAGAAAAACCTGCAGAGCCTGAAAAAAAGTCAGAGTCTAAACCTGAAATTAATAATAAGAAGCCAGCAGCAAAACCAGCAACTGCTACTAAAGAACCTAAGAAAGCTTAATTATAATCTGATTCTTTTTTTGTTAATCATTTACTAGCTAATGCCAGAACTTTCTTTAGAACAGTATCTAATCCCATAAACAAGTTTCTTTCTGTAATTTCTGAATTCAATGGTTTTCCATTGACCATGACCTTGCACTGTAGTTCATATTTTTCACTGCCTTCTGTCTTATGAACTATCTTTAAAGTCACAGTAATGTTTTCAAACCCAGAAACACTATCACTCATCTTTCTGGCATAACTGCCAACGATTTTTTTCACAACTACAAGCTCAGCTTTTTCAATCTCCTTAAAGCCTGCAAGAGTAATGTTCCCACCTAGCTCAATCACTGCCAAAACCCCCTTTTTAACCTATTAGGAGGCGTAATGATGTTTAAATATTTTTTTGTTATGTGTCAGCTATATATACTCTAGTCTACGCTTGTTGAATTGTTTCCAAAGCTTTGATTCTGGCACCTGAGAAGGAGCAATACTGGAGCCCGAACCTCTACTAACAATTTTTTCATACCAAAGATGCTTTTTTAGGCGCGCGGCATTCTGATCTACGCAGAAATGATTAATAAAAACATTCAAGTGCTTAACTCTGAGGCTATGATACATTATTACAATACCAAAACCAGTATAAAGAAACTCCAAATAATTGTCTCCTTTATTTTTATAGTGAACTTTATCTGATAACTGAAACAGCCTTGGATTAATACCAATACTAACCATATCATCTTCAGGTTTTTGACATATCCATTTAGTATGTATGTTAAAACCAATCTTATTAGGATATTTCAGCATAGCACTATTTATGTCTTCATAATTTTTTCTTGTCAGTCTCTCATCAGCATCCAGTGTAAAAATCCATTTTGTTCTTGCATCTTGGAGTCCATAATTTCTGCAAGAAGCATAATCATCAAATGCTCTGTCCAAAACCTTTAGGTTGGGATATTGGGCTTGAAGTTCTTCTAAAGCTTCTCTTGTGCCGTCTTTTGAACCAGTATCAATAATTCTTGTTTCTTCAAAAAAAGGAACCTGTGTCTCAATAAAATCATAGATTCCTCCGGCAGGATTCATGATTTCATCCCTGACAATTGCACTAAGTGTGGTATCAAGCAGCATTTTGAGATGAGGGAAGATAGATTTAATTAAAAGCCTTATGAATTATCCTCTGAAAAACCCGGCTCCATCCAAAAAATAAATAAATGCTGTTTTTCTAAAAGAAAAATATGGGCAAGCCAAATATTCGGCTCAATCCCACAATAGAATCGATAAGAAACATAATACTGCTAGAAAAAGCAACAAAATTGCTTCTTTCTTG
>JAHJQO010000042.1 GCA_018819305.1 Nanobdellota archaeon | reverse complement strand
TGAAGCAATCAATTCTTGATTTTTGCTTTCATTGTGTAACTTTATTATCAATTCTCGTTCTTTTATTTGTGCGGATTTCATTGTACTAATATTAAAGAATCAACTAGTATATAATATTAACGATTTATGTCGTTGATTAAAAGCAGGAAGTGGAGAGCTTATTATGCTTATTATGTATATAGCCTCATTTATTATCACTTTATGGTTATCTAAAAACATTTATATATTATGACAGATTTTTATTTTGTAATTAACAGTTTTTGTTAAAAAACGTGTTAAAGAATACAAAAATTAAGGGGGTGAATTTATGGCAAAAGGGAAATCTTTCTTAGGTGCATGGGCATTTATTATCGGTCTTATACTAGCAGTAGTATTTGCTTTGATAAGTGGCACTAATGCTCCAGTATGGGCAATTTTTGTTTTGGCTGTCATAGGATTGATAGTAGGACTTATTAATGTGAGTGGTAAAGAAACAAATAAATTCCTGATAGCATCTATAGCATTCTTGCTGAGCTTTCAGGCTTTAAGTGCATTGTTCACAGTCATGGCAGCTGGTTGGGCAGCAGTTGGCGCTTTTTTTGGCCTGTTAATTGTATTCATAGCACCAGCAGCAGCGATTGTGGCAATTAAAGCTTTGTTCACATTAGCTAAAGATTAATTTTATTTTTTTTATTTTTTCTTTATTAGTCATCCTCAAAACCGCAAACCTTATTAATCAATTTATACTTTCTTTTTGATATTGGGGGTGTATTTGTGGAGAATGGTGTATTATTTCTGGGAACCGGCGGTGATTCCATAGTTGTAGGTAAACAGATTCGTGCCAGTGGAGGCATTGTTCTTGAGCTTGATGGCAATCAGTTTTTGCTTGACCCTGGGCCGGGCTGTTTGGCCAGAGCAAGGCAGGCAGAAGTCAGTATCAGAGATACAATTGCTGTTCTTGTGAGTCATGCCCATACTAATCATTCTTCTGAGCTTAATGCTGTTCTTGAAGCAATGACTGTTTCAGGACTTGACAGAACTGGTGTTGTTGTATGCAGCAAAAAAGTTGCTGATGGTGATGACAAAGAATTTCCTGTTATTAAGAACAGGAGCAAGGAGTTTGTTGAAAGAATGCTGGTTATGGGTCCTGGTGCAAAGATCGGGATAAATAACATTACTATTAGAACTACAAAAACTCAGCATTATGATTCTGAAGGCATTGGTTTTATTTTTGAAACCCCAAAATACAGTGTTGGCTATGTTCCAGACACAGAATTCACAGACGAGATTGCAGACCAGTACAAAGGGTGCGGCATGCTTATTCTTAATTGCAAGTATCCCCGAGATATGAAAGAACCAGGACATCTGAATTCAGATGATGTTGTCAAGTTTTTGAAAAGAGCAGAGCCAAAGTTTGCTGTTTTAACACATTTTGGTGTGAAGATGCTTGAAGCAAATCCAATGTATGAAGTCAGAGATATTCAAAGAGATTCAAAAGTTGAAGTGATTGCTGCAAAAGACGGCTTGTTTATCAATCCAACATCTTTTTCTTCAAGAATGCGGCAGGCAACACTTGAGCCTTTTAATGAATAGAGAGTTTTCTAAAGTAGAATTTGAATTAAGAGAAGTTTTGCCGTAGTCAAAATTCAGGCTTAGGTCATTCATCAAATCTAACTCTTTTATCTCTGTCAAATTTAGGGGAAGAAAATGCTAGTAAAGTCATTTGTCCAGAATCTTTGTATTTAGTATTTTTTGGAATAAAGACAAGGTCACCTTTCTTTACAGAGAATTCTTTGTCTTCAATGAAAAATTTTCCTTCCCCATCTAAGATGTAATAAGAAGTATCACTTTCTTTATCCAAGCCAAACTTTTGCTCACCAACTATTTTGACTACAGCTACAGAAAACTTTTCATAATTAGAATCTGCAAGAATATTCCTAACTTTAATAGAGCCAAAATCATTTTCTTTTATTTCTTCAGATTTGATATGTCTTGCTTCCATGTTGTAGAGATAAATAATTATATTAATAAAACTTTCTTTTTCCAAAACAAAAACCTTTAAATAACTCATTTCTAATTAATTGTTTATTATGACTTTTTTCACAAATTTACTGTATAGATTTGCCCAACTAATAGGAGGTGCTTTTGAAAATCCTAAAATGCTCTGGATTGCAATGCCCTTAATTATAACTTTGATTGTTGTTGAACTTTATTTTAAAAAATATAAAGATGAGGAGATTGGATGGAACACTGCTTTGACCAATGCATTGGTTCTTTTTTTTGTTGCTCTTAATCTCTTTCAGGTTGTGTTTACTTACTATCAAGGAACTTTTTGGAACAGACTTTTTTCAACTGGATTTTTCATATCTCTCATTATATTAATTATGGGTGTTGTGTTATTTTTGGCAGATTTTTTCCATAAAATTCCAAAGAAAGTTGCATTTCTAATTTCTTCTCATTTATTTATCAATACTACTGCTTATGTTGCTATTGTTATTGTGTATAATGGAATTCCTCTGGACCTTGCTACTATCGTAGCTTGGATTATATTAGTAGTTCTTTTGAAAGCGATTTTCTTGTTAGTAAGATTACTAGAACCTAAAAGTATGAAATTTGATTTGCATTCTCTGAAGTCAAAGTCAAATTTAAAGAAGTAGAACAATAAAATATCCTATAAAACATCCTGCGCTAATAAATGGCATGGCAGGATAGAACTTGTCTTTTTTTGCAAATATAAATAACAGTGCAAGTGCAATTGTTGTTGTGAGAGTTATGATTAAGCTTTGGCTGAGTGCTGCAAGTTTTGGCAAGCCCTGAGTTAAAAGACTTTCCATAACAACACCTGTGAATAATAATGGAAATGCAATATCGCCTCCTCCAAGAATAGCATTTCTTTGTTCTGGATTTTTGAAAGTTTTCCCTGCTTTTGATGTTGTTCTTAATGTTTTAGGAGGCTTGATAACCATATCAATTTTTGTACGGGTTTTGGAAGTGCTGGATTTGTATGGAATAAATAATCCTGCAAACACTTGGCTTTTTGCCTGGAATTTAGCCATTTTTACCATGTGCTTGCTTTTCCATACAGCATAAATATCATAGATTGAGATGACAATCAATAGGATTGCTGTCCAAAATACATTTAGCAGAGGCACAAGAAAAACAGCAATTCCTGCATACATAAGCACTTCAGTTAAATTATGTATGAAAACATTTGGCTTAAAAATTTTAATAAGTGCAAGTACAAGTGCAATTCCTAGTGCAAGATAATTATTCATCACAACACCTAAAGCCATGCTGGTGGCTATGAATACTGCCAGAAAAAACCATGCTTTCCAGATATTAATTTTTCCTGCCCTGATAATCAAAAGCACAAGCAAGGTTCCTATTGCTATTCCTATTGCAATGTAAGCAAATGCTCCCAACCCTGTAATTTCAGGACGGGGTCCCAGACTTGTGTCTGCATGAGTAAGCTCTATCTGGCCGTCAACAACTTTGATTTCACTGATATCAATATTAATAAGAATCAGGCCAACGATTTGAGCCAGTATAAAGAATAAGACCAATATTGCTGTAATTTTGAAATCATGCTTCATAATAATTAAGATTTGATTACTAATATTTAAGAGTTTGGGAATTGATTAAGCTAATTTCTTAATTTTATTTACAGTAATTAGAATTGCACATTTGGCAGGAAATCCTTTATGGATTTCTTTAACCTTTTCTATCCATTTACCTTTTTTAAATATTTCAACAGTTCCTTTTAGTTCAAAACCTATGCCTTCCTTTTCCCATTCTTTATTCCAAACAACCAGTGCAACATTGTTATTCTTATTTATATTTCTGATTGTTTCTGCCATATAATTATCCCCTACAAGAATTTGGTTTGAAGAAATAACTTTAACATCACCTACAGCAATACAATGAGGATTTCCAGTTTCATCAACTGTGGCAAATGCCAAGACATTTCCTTCTATTAATTTTTTCAATTCAGAACTTATTTCAATCATGTTAAATGATAAGATTAGATGGTTTATTAATATTTCGTACCAAAACACATTAAAATAATGAATAATTACTCAGATTATACATGAAACTAGCCAATAACATCAAAGTCAGTGTTTTTGTCAAGCCTGAGGATGATGAGGATAAGATGAAGAAGAAATTTATTAGTTTGTTTCCTTTTGACTTAGAGAAAGAGAAAATTGTTTTGCAGCAGAGCAAAGCAACTGGATTTAACCAGCGCAAAGTTATCATTCTTGAAGTCGACCTTGAAAAAGAAAGGCATACTCGCTCTTTTCTTGAATCATTTGTTTCCAAGCTTAATGACCAGCAGAAAACAATGCTTGTTTCTCAGGATAACCGAATTGATGATGAGTGTAATTTTTTTCTTCGCCTTGATAAGCAAAAGCTTCTTGATGACGAGTTTTGGATTACTGACTCTGGCGAATGCTTTCATGTAAAGATTAATATTGCTGCTTTTCCCAAGAAAAAGGAGAAAGCAAAAGATGTGGTTAAGGAGATTTTTTCCTAGCTAAAATTATTGCATAGTTTAGGTATTCCCAAATACATTCAACTTCTTGAAATCCTGCATTTTTAAGCCATTTAATTTGTTCATTAACAGAATTTGGCAGGTCTTCTTCTTTGTAATTATCAAACCAATAATATCCTTCTTTTTCCCCGAGATTTTTAATTAAGAATTCTTTCCACTTTTCTTCTTTTTGTTTTGTTTCTTCGGCAGAATCAAATTTAATTATATCGCCTATCACAAAAACACCATTTTCCTTAAGTACTTTAAACATTTTTTGGAAAAGTTTTTTCTTTTGCCTTGAATTCAAATGGTGAATACAGAGAACTGAGAAAACACAATCATATCTGCCAATAAAATCTGATTTTGAGATGTCCTTATTATGAAAAAGAACTTTTGTTGAATGATTTTTTAATCTGACTTTTGCTTGTTCAATCATATTTTTTGCAATATCATATCCTTCAATTTTCGCGTTTGGAAACCTTTCTAACACAAGCAGTGCGGTTTCACCACTTCCAATTCCTAAATCCAGAAGTCTGGCTTTTTCTTTTGGAGCAAGATTGAAAGAATCAATAACTATGTTATGCATTTCTTCATATTTTGGAATAAGATTTCTTATTAATTTATCATAATCATAATACTTCATCTCAAAATGTTCTTTTACTAAGTCGGAGTGTTCTTCCTTCATGTTAATTATTACATAATACATCTATATAAACTTTTTTGCCAAAACCTTTTTAAACCTTCTAACCAACCTATAAGACTAAAATGACTAAGATTATAGACCCTTATGGGAGCGAGCTGGTAGAGGATTATACCAAAATCATCAAAGACTTTGGATTAGATGTATTCACGCCCACTACTTTTCCTGAGCCAAACAGGATTATGCGCAGAGGTGTTGTTTTTGCAGGCAGAGACTTGAATATTATTGCTAAATGTATCAAGGAGAAAAAACCTTTTTATGCACTTAGTGGTATTATGCCTACTAGTCCTCAGATTCATCTTGGCAATAAGATGGTTGTTGAGAATCTTGCTTATTTTCAAAAACATGGTGCAATCACTTTTATTCTTATTGCTGACCTTGAAGCTGCAGCTGCCAGAGGAGTGAGTCTGGAAGAAGGACGGCAGAGCGCTTTGGATTTTCATATTCCTGCTTATCTTGCTCTGGGATTAGACCCTAAGAAAACAATATTTTATTTTCAGTCAGAAAACAAGGATGTTGTTCATTTTGCTTATGAAGCAGCAAAAAAAATTACTCTGAATGAGTTCAAGGCAATTTATGGAAATGCTGACCCTGGCAGAATTATGAGTGCTGTTACTCAAGTTGGTGATATTCTTTATCCTCAATTTAAAGAGAGAATGCCAGGTATTATTCCTGTGGGCTTGGACCAGGACCCACATATAAGACTTACAAGAGATATTGTTTCTAGGATGAAAGCAAAGAAGTTTTTTGCCCCAAGCAGTCTTTATCATAAATACACTCCAAGTCTTGATGGTAGTATTAAGATGAGCAAGTCAAAGCCTGAGAGCTGTATTAATCTGCCTGAAGATCCAAAAGATGTTTGCAAGAAGATTAAAAGAGCTTTGACTGGCGGAAGAGATACTCTTGAAGAGCATAGAAAGCTTGGTGCTGTGATTGAGAAGGACATGGTTTTTGAATTGCTGAAACAGCATTTGATTGAAGATGATGCAGAGCTAGATAAGATTTATAATGAGTATAAATCCGGCAAAATGACAAGCGGTGAGCTCAAGCAGATTGCTTGTGAGAAAATGACTGCTTTTATGAATGATTTTACTGCCAAGCTTGAGAAGCACAGAAAAGATGTCAAAAACCTTAATTTTGTGAAATTTTCATAAGATTTAAATAAATATAAATAAATAATTAAATCAGGAGTTTAAGAGGTGAATTTAAAATGGCAAATAATGTTCCTTTTTCAAGTGGATTTATGCTGACGAGCATGTTAGGATTCTTAATATCAGTTTTGTTTGTTATGAAGTACAGCGAGACATGGGGTTTTACTTTTGCTCTTGTCTTTGTAATCATGTTCATTGCCAGCATTGTAACAATGGGGCAGATTGATGCTGATGACAGGTATGGCGTGAAAGCGCTTGCTGTGCATCATAAAGATCATTACAAGAAGAAAAAGAAATGAGTTTAGTATTTGAATCTTTTTTCATATTCTTTATGTGTGAACCATTCAAGGATGATTGTGACTATTTGAATTTCTTTCTTTCCTACTGAATAAATAAGTCTCCAGCCTTGCGGGAGATCATACTTCCACAAGTTGTCTATTTTATAATTCTTAAAGTAAATTTTAGGTATTAGTGTCTTTGGAATTGCTGTTCCGCAGAAAGCATTGTTAGTCAAAGC
Source organism: Nanobdellota archaeon (assembly GCA_018819305.1). GTDB lineage: Archaea > Nanobdellota > Nanobdellia > Woesearchaeales > SM23-78 > SM23-78. The sequence goes on along the minus strand of JAHJQO010000042.1, from coordinate 3,321 downwards.
AATTATGGCTTGGGTTATCCATTTGTGGAGCAATTGTTTCTCTGTCTTTGCTTCAGCCAACGCTTCATAGGTTTTTCTTAGCTTTTCATCTGCAAAATAAACTTCTGATTTCATCCAAATCACCTTTTTATGGCAGAAAAATTATTTTGCTCTGAGATGAGGCTTCTTAAGATACTTGTCTACGAGCTCAGGGTTCCATATCCAGCACAGAGTTCCTTTCTTGTCAGCTGCTATCTTGCCAGAGTAGAGCAGATAGTCTATGATGACACAGAAAGTCTGGTACATGACTTTTTTGGGCAAACGTTGCCATAAGCTTTTCCTCTTGTACTCTCCTGAATGCTTCCAGATGAATCTCTCCACCATAAGCACAGTGTCTAGTTGAGGATAGTGCAGTATGGTTTTTGGTTTCTGTTTCATGTGGTTATATAAGTCTATACAACTATTTAAAAGTTTCGCCTCTGGATACATATTTGCGAAAAATCTTTCTGCCATTTTTTTAAAAGAATAAATCTCATTTATAAACCTCACGTGAACACTTGTCCAGTGCAGTATGAAAGAATTACGGGTTTGTCCAGTGTAGAATTATCTTAGTCTCTTTCTCTTAACTTTTTCAGGTTCAGAAAGATAGTTATCATTTGCTGATTTCGTTTATTAGGATTGCAAATTATGAGAAATTTAGTTTTGGTCGTTTAGTATGCATTATCGTGATGATCTAGAGATATGACTCTGATTATGTTTTTTTCAATCTTATAAACAAGAATAAAATGGCCGAATTGAATGCGCCTATATCCTGCCATCACGTTTCGCAGAGGTTTATAGTGTTCAGGTTTTTGAACAATATCAAGAAGTTTTTTCTGAATCTGAATGAAAAGTTTATTATTCTTTTTCTTGAGTTTATTCATGGATCTTTCAAATCGCGTACTGAACTCAATAGAATATTCCATTTTCATAAATTCTTCAAATATTTAACAGCTTCAGATTGACTGAATTTTTTTACATTTTTTCCGGCTTTCATTTCTTCTTCAATACTTTTGTATCTTTCCATTCTCTCAAGCATAACTTTTTTCCGAAGCAGTTCTAAAATAAACTCTTGAAGATTTTTGTAACCAAATTCATCTGTGTATTCCTTTGAAGCCTTGAATAATTGTTCAGGCATGCTTAGGCTGATTTGTTTTAAAACCATCTTAATACCTCCATACTCATAAATACTTAAGAATACGCAATAGTATATAAATGTATCGGAAATAATGACTAAAATTTCAAAGGTACGATCTTATCGTACAACTCAAAAGAATAAATCCTTATAAACCTTACGCGCACATGTCCAGTGGAGAACAAAAATTTTACGAAAAAAACAAATTTTTGACTCGCATAACAAAAAAGTTATGCGATAATGAAAGAATTACGGTTTTGTTCAGTGTAGAATTATTTTAATCTTTTTCTTTTAACTTTTTCAGGTTCAGAAAGATAGTTTTCTTTAGAAACAATTGGTTTTCCTATTTCTTTTTCAGCATCTTTTCTTGCATTGCCAGCAACTTTTCCTCCTCGTTTTGCATCTTTTTTGCATTTTTTAAAACCTTGTGAATCCTCTGTTTTTGTAATCTCGGTAGTAACTGTTTCACCAAGCATTGTAAAAATTAGTTCCAAATCATTCATATGATCTCTGAGATTTTGTTTCTTCAAACTCTTGAATTTTTTGTATTCTTCAATATTTTTATTAAAGGTGGCTTTGCTGATTTCGTTTGTCAGGATTCCGAATTCAACATTCTCATCAACATCTCTGTTCTTCCACTCATCTGTTAATTCCTGCCTTACTGCAATTCCTCTTACACGCTTTTCAATCCATTCATCAGAATAACCCTTGGCTCTGTAAAGTTCTTTCATGCGCTTTTGTGCCAACTCAGGATTTTCTATTTCTTGTACCCGTTCATAACCAACTTTTGCAAGCCATAGTTTGAAAGGTTCAGCTTTTTTAGAAGGGATTGATTGGATGATTCTGAACATATTTTTGGTATTTGCACAATCTGTAGTGTAATATTTGCCATCGCTTGAGAGTAATTTCAGTTGTCCGATTTTTTCGGACAACTCAAATCCTTCTTCAACAAGCTTAACTTTAAGGTCTGACCAATATTTCCTAGCTCTTTTGCTTTCTGTCAATGCTTCAATTATGTCTATTACTGAGAACCACCATTCATTATCATACCAAATTCTTCTTATCTTTTTTCCTTCAAAAACAACCAATGCTTTGTCAGAATCTTTGCTCACCATGGTAAGATAGAAATGAATGATTGCTTATAAACCTTACGCGCACATGTCCAGTGGAGAACAAAAATTTTACGAAAAAAACAAATTTTTGACTCGCATAACAAAAAAGTTATGCGATTATGAAAGAATTACGAAACTGTCCTGATAAATGCTTCAGAACTGAGAATCAATTAAGTCTTTTTGCTGCTTTGACCAATCCTTGTCGGGATGTGTTCTCACATACTTAGCCCAGTACTCAACAAAATATAAGCGGGATTGTCTATTGCTTTTTGATGTTTTTAATTTGTCCATTTTCAATCAGTTTTCTATATTCAAGCACTAAACCTTTATTAATTTTTCCTTTGAATACTTCTTCAATATGCAGAGCATCTTCAATATCCTTGTCTGATTTTAAATAATATCTTTTAAACGCGATCTGCCTTTCTAAAGAGGATATCTTCAATTCTCCTGCACTTATTTTTACTGTTATTCTATCATTGAATGACTCCAGATCCAAGGGTTTTATGGCAAATTTGACTTCGAAATTAGGTATTGTTTTGTTATTTTTTGCAAACCTTACTGCAATACCATCTTTAAGGTAGCTATAAACCTCATCAAGGCTTTCTGCGTTAAGACACCAAAACTTATTTTTTATAAGCTCTTTGTATAGTTTTGAGAATGCTGCTTTGTCAAGCTGTTTGATGAATAAGTCAACATCTTCTGTTGCTCTTGACCTGCCGAATAGTATAGAAACATAACCGCTTATTATAACATAATCTGAGTGTTTTTTCAGGATGTTGATGAAATCAAGCACAAACTTATCAAGCTTATTTAACACTTTATCCATTGTTATTGTTTTCTTATCAAGAAATTCCATTGTTTACTACCTTGCTTATGATAGAAATGAATGATTGCTTATAAACCTTACGCGCACACGATAATGTCTATTAAACGAATGATTTATATATTGCTTCTTTCATAGACTTATTTGGTGATTTTTATGAAGTGTATCTACTGTAAATCCAGGGATGTAGTGAAAAATGGTATGCGGAAGAGAAAAGTTAGAGTTAAACAAAG
>JAHJQO010000041.1 GCA_018819305.1 Nanobdellota archaeon | reverse complement strand
GGGGAAATAGAAGCCACGCAGGAGCTGTAGCAACAGAAAGAATGTTAAGCTTTGTGCAAACATGCCAATTACAAAATAAGGATTTCTTCCAAGAAGGAAAAAATTATCTTAGTGAGCTATTTAATTTGCGTAACTAGATACTATTTTTTAGACACAGAAATAAATGTGCTGCCCAAAACATGCTCTTCTACCTGAATATTTCCAAAGACTTTCTTTATGTCTTTGATTAAGTCTTTTTTCTCATAACTCTTTGACCATCTTAATAAGCCCAGCAAAAGACTCCACAATCCATATTTTTTGTTCGGTTGTTTGGCGTCAAGAACAACAAGTCTGCCGCCTTTTTTTAAAGCAGAATAACAATTTTTCAAGGCACTCTTATGTTCTGGTATTGCACTCAGGCCAATGACAGAGATGATTGCATCAACTGAATTATTTTTAAGTTTTAGTTTTGCAGCATCTTCTTGAATCAGAGTAATGTTTTTGTATTTTTTTCTTCTGACCTGCTTCATGCACTGCTTTATCATCTCATGCACATAATCAACAGCAATGATTTTTCCTTTTGCTCCGACTTTCTCCTCGAGAAGATTAAATATTAATCCAGGTCCGCAGGCAAGATCAACAACAACATCTCCTTTTTTTAAATTTAGTTTTTCAATTGCTTTTTTTCTGAGAACCGACCAATAGCCAAAAAAAGAAACACCCCATTTATATGAGATTAATGATTTACCCCAATATGAATATACTTTATTCACTGTTTCTAAAGAATATTTTTTCTTCATTGAGATTAAATTAGAAAAAGGAGTTATTAAATATTTGCATTAGAGATTATATTAGAAAAAGATAAAAGAATAGAATTATTCAACTTTAACTTTCTGCCCAGATTTTTTGAAATGCTCAAAAATTGTATTTTTGGCACTCAAAGTCGAAGACTTTGTTGAATCTGGTAAAAACCTACAGATACGACATTAAACTAAAAACAGTTTAAGTCGTATGCATCATGAGAATAAGTTTAAAGAATGAATTTTACTCAACCTTAACTTTCTGCCCAATAGCCTGTCCTGGCATGCCAGTCTCAAAAATGACTCTGATTGCACCTTTGCCGCCATGAGCAGCTGCAACTTTTCCAGTGATATCTTTTTTACCTGTGTTATAAAGAACTTTTTTTCCAACTAGTTTTTCTGCTTTTTCTTTGTTATCAACGCCATCTACAATCACAATCATATGATTATCTGATGTTACTTTTCTGCTTCTTCTGAAGTTGTTAATTGTTCCGTTCATTTTGTTCTTCTGGTTTTGGTTTTGCTTTAAAAATACTTCGTATTTTTAACCATAAAAAATTTGAGATTTTTTATGTTTTAAAAAGCTTATGTTTATTTTTTAATAATAATCATTCTAATTTGAAAACGAAATATTTATATATAGGCACAACTAGTAGTATAAAAGGGATACTGATAGTTATTTTATATCAGATTTTATCAGAAATAGCTTGCAACGAAATGTGAAAATACAATGGATAGCATAGATAAAACTATTCGAATGAATAATCTTTCTAAAGAACTCAGGAAGTACGGGTTTGCCCAGAGTTCTCAAGATGCAATAGCTCAAGCAGGAGAAATCTATGGCTCAGACAACGAACAGTTGACTGCAGAAATAGAAACAGTGCAATTGTCTAAAGCTCAGTTTAATGAAATCATCAATAAGATGCAAAGGCTGTGGATGTTCAAAGAAAATACCAACCAGCACATCTGCGCAATGGCAGATCAATTGGTCAAAGTTACAGACAAACTAAACGAGCTCATCAAAAACATCAGTATGATTGAGATGAATCAAGGAGTGTTTGACAAAAAACTAGAAATGCTCAAAAATAACATTCATGAAAACTTTCGCGAAGAATCGAAACCATCTAATAAAAAAAATAGAAGTTCGGAACACGTCGCGGAGTCCTCGGAAAAAGAGGTGCAGCAGCATTTGGAGCAGCCAATAGACAGAAACGGGGTTGCTCCCGCTGATGTATCTATAGAAAAGATTTTCTATTGCGGAATAAAGAAATAAATATCAAAATTCTTATTCTTCTAAAGGTTCAACATAATTCCTTAAAATAACATGGTCTTTATCTATGCCTAAAGATTTTGTAAACTCAATATACTCCTGACTTATTCTCGGCTTAACTTCCCCACATTTAAACCCTATAACAAAGCTGACATAAGTTTCAATCTTTGAATTAACACAATCTCCAACAAAATCAGTTAAATTTTCAAAAGCATTTTTAAACTGAGGCCTGCAAATTACGTCGTATTCTTTTTTGTTTATTGCATTAACTGAAATCCTTATCTCATCCAATCCTGCCAGTTCTAGTTTCTGTGCAGGCATCTCATACATACACTTAACTAAACCATTAGTATCAATTCGCACCTTGATTTCAGGATATTTTTCTTTTGCTCTTCTCACCACCTCCACAACAGTAGGAAGATATTGCAAAGGCTCTCCCAGACCAATAATTGCAAGTTCCTGGTCATCTTCTTTTATCTCATTATTAATTTCTTTCATAATCTCATCAGCAGAAGGAGGCTTTGGCAGGTAAAGAAAAGATCTTGTCTTTTTCTCATAGATATTTGGCTTGCCAATCTCATTCTTACCTCTTGGCCTGCTGCAAAACAAACAGTCATTAATACATGCATAACTTGCAATCAGATTAACATAAAGAATGTTTGCAGGATAAATCGGTGTTTCAAACCGATAAACAATTTTTCCTTTGATCTCTTTTTTTTTCATTTTTACTTCAACATATCATAAAACTTCTTCATAAGAATTGCATCAGCTTCAATATTCGGGCTCTCAGAAATAACAACTCCTTTGCATTTAAAATCCTTAAGTGCCTTCATCAAATCTTTGTAATTCATATCTGATTCTTTAAGAACAAGATGATTTATCTCTCCTTTCTCACCAAAGTTAATACCAGACATATGAATGTGCATGTTATTAAGCCCTTCTCTTCCAAGACCTTTTTCAATCTTTGAAAGAACTTCACTAAAATCATTGTATGAATTAAATTTTCCATTATAGCGCGCATGATAGTGTGCAAAGTCAACACAAGGCATTACCATTTCAACATCCTGGCTCAACTTAATCAATTCATCAATGTCTCCGAACTGGGTTGCTTTGCCTGTGAGCTCAGGCCTGACCCAAATTGATATTCCTTCATCTTTTAAAGTTCGTATAATGTTTTTCATATGTGTCTTGACAATCTCATAAACTTTGGACTTATCCATCTTCATGTAATAAGCAGCATGAAATGTAATGCTGTAACCACCAGCAGCACCAGCAACCCTTGCAGTGTCAAGAATGCGCTTAATACTGGCAATAACCTTTGGTCTTTCCTGAGAATTCAAGTTAATATAATAAGGGCCATGAGCAGTAAGCACAATATCCTGCTCTTTAGCTTTCTCACCAACAGCACGGGCTGTTCCAGCACCCATTTTAACGCCACGAACAAACTCAAGTTCCATGCATTCAAGACCGAGTTTTTTCACATAAGGAATAGCACCTAAAGTGTTTGGCAAAGGAGAAGTAATAGGCACACCAGCAGTCCCAAATAGTAATTTATTTAGTTTCAGCATTTTCATTCATTAGGTAACAACTTCAACTAACTGATTCACTAATTAATTTCTTAATTATATATAAGGTTAAATAAGGTTAATTTATTTCTTTGCTTCACTAGTTTTCTTAATCCGCTCAACAGCAATCTTCAAACCAGCATCTCGAGGCTTAATTCCAGCTTTTTTAGCTCTCTCAAGCACCTCAGTAGTATTCTTAACAATCTTCTCTTCAACCATCTTGAACATTTCTTTTTCATTGCCACCAATAAACTCAACATAACTACTGATTACGCCGCCTGCATTCGCTACAAAGTCAGGCACTACAAGAATATTTTTTTTATGAAGAAACTCTTCAATCTCATAAGTCATAGGTATGTTTGAACCCTGAACAATTATTTTAGCCTTAATCTGGTCTTTATTTGCGTCTGTGATTAAATCTGGGACTGCTGCAGTTATAAGTATGTCTGCTCCTGCACTCACAATCTCTTCGCCTTTGAGCACAAGACATGTCTTGCCTTCATTATACTTAGTCACTGTTCTTTCTTTCTTTTTTACCTCTGCGAGCTTGTCAAAATCAATACCCTCATTGTTGCACAGCGTGCCTTGGCTGTCACTCACAGCAATAAGCTTAGCACCAGCTTCTGTAAGGAACTTAGATGCAAACCAGCCAACATTGCCAAAGCCTTCAACAGCAAAAGTAAGCTTCTTAATATCAAGACCTAAGTGCTTCACAGCTACAAGAGTTGAGTGATAAACACCAAAACCAGTGCTGCCAAGCTCATGAGGCAGACCACCCATATCAGCAGGCTTTCCAGTACAGCTCTTAGGATCACCATTAGTATTTGCATAAAGCCTCATTTCTTCTTCAGCCATGCTAATATCAGGAGCAGCAACATACTGTGAAGGACTCACAGGAATTAATGCCTTTGCAAACGCCTTTACAATTGCCTGTTTGTGCTCAGGAGTAATCTCTTTAGGATTAGCAATAATACCTGACTTGGCACCTCCGAATGGAAGCCCTGCAAGACTGCATTTGTAAGTCATTGCTCTGGCAAGCTTGAACACTTCTTCTTTGCTCACAGTAGGAGTCATGCGAATGCCCCCTTTGCCAGGTCCGAGCACAGTATTGTCAATAACAACAAAGCCGTGCATACCTGTCTTTGGATCATATACCTCTAGAATTTTCTCAGGTCCTATTTCATCGTGAAATGTGTCAGAAATCATTTTTTACCTCCTCAACCCAAAATATTATTTATATCTATACTTAATGGAAAATCAAGGTGTTTTTATAGTTTTCTACTTGATTTGTGCTTAAAAAAGGCAATATTTATATACTACGAACCATGAAATACCATTATACAAACATTTTGAGGTGGTTTTAATGGAAGCTTATTGTGTAAAATGCAAGAAGAAAAAAGAGATGCAAAACGGAAAAGAAGTAACAACCAAGAACGGCAGAAGAATGATGAAGGGCAAATGCCCAACTTGCGACACAACTATGTGCAGAATTCTAGGCAAGAAATAAAATTATTTTTCTCTTTTTAATAAGGGGATTATAGATGTTAAAAGAATTAATAGCTTTGGTTATTGTTGTTATTCTTTTACTCTTATTTTTCAAGTTAGTAAAGACAGTTATCATACTCATAATAAACAGTGTTCTGGGATTATTTGCCTTGTTTGGCTTTAACTTCTTGTTCAATGAAACCATAGCAATCAATGTGTGGAGTGTTCTAATCACTGCTGTTGGTGGCCTCATAGGCTTTATCATAGTTACAGCAGCTCATTTCCTGGGCTGGGCTTTCTGAATAATATCTGATGTTTTAAATAATAACAAAACATTTAATAATCTGAAAGAAAAAGAAAATCATATGCATCAAAAGTTTATTCGTACAAGTCTTAGTAATTCATTTTATTTTAGCATCGTCTCATTTATAATTATCTGGCTTGCAAGTTTTCTTTATGACACTCTTGAAAAAACCGTAGGAAGCCTTGACATAGGAATAGTCATCATTATTGCTTTGGGACTCATCTTGCTTGTTTTTTTACTGGCAATAACAAACATAATATTATTTGAGCCTGAAAAAGGCAAAATATTATTGGGTGACAAGATTATAGGAGTGCTTATATTCATTATTGTTTCTGCAGTGATTCTTGCAGTGCTTGGAGTGTTGTTCTGGCTGCAGATATGAATATTAAGAATTTTTTCTCTGCTTCATCTCAATCTTAGCCAGAACCATGTTGTGCATTCTTCGCAGGAACTCAAGCCTGTCTTCCATTTTCATCACATCAGCATGACCCATAAGAACAAGATTAAAGGCAAAAGGACTTGGGATGTCTGTGAAAACTTCTTTGACTTTGATTTTGCCTTCTTCAATCTGCTCAATCACTTCTTGTGCATGCTGAATATCCATCAGGTCCTCAAGAACTTCACGCCTGGCTTCTTCAAGAATAGGGAAATCCTGGCTTATCTTTCTTACAGCACTGAGCAAAAGCCGGGAGCTTCTCTGCTGCCTGCCAGCACTTTTCTTTCTGCCTTTATAATTTCTTAATATCATCAGGGCTCTTGCAGCACAATGTCTGAATCTTCTATTAAGAACCTCTGTCTTGTCAAGAACAATTGTCATCAACCTTCTCAACTCATTGCTTTTTACCATGCTCAGAGCTCTGGCTGGCTGCATATGTTTTTCACTTGACAAATAAAAACCATTGTCAGTGATTCCCATCTCAACATCTTTTTTAATCGTCTTGGAAACAGCAAAAGCAACAGCCCTGCTAAGCACATCATTAACTCGTCTGCCAAACAAAGTGTGGAAGATTACTTTTTTATGGTTGCCATCTGTGTAATGCTCAATCACAATTTTTTTGTCATGAGGAATCTCTGCAAACAAAAACTGCTCTTTCATGTATTCATAAATACTGTTAGCACCAAACTCATCAACATGAAGATATGAATGAATAAATTCAAGAATATCTTTTTTATTTGTATCATACTTGAAATGTTCTGACATGAGTCTTCTGAATTTCTGAATCTCCAAAGCTAAGTCATAACTAAGAGGAAGCATCTCACTATACCATGATGGAACAGTTGGAGGCCTGTTTACTGTTCCTTTTACAAAAGCAGTCATTCCCTGGGTGAAAAGAAATTGATATGTGTTTCCTCCAAGGATAAAAATATCATTACGCTTTAATCTTTCAAGAAAAGGCTCTGAAATAAAACCAATTAATTGAGTCTTGACTTTAACCTTAACATTTGTCTCATCAGGAATAGTGCCGATGTTAGTCATGTAAATGACTCTTGTCATTTTTCCTTTTTTTCCAATCATGTCTGTTTCTTTATCAAACCAAATCTTTGCATAAACATTCCTGTCTTCAAGACTCACATAGTCGCCTGCAAGATAACCAATTATTTCTTTGAATCTTTTTCTACTAAGTTCATGAAAATTATAACTGCCCCTCACAACATTAAGAACATCATCAACATGTTTTGGTTCTTCTAATGCTAATCCAAGTACTTGCTGTGCAAGAACATCAAGGCATAATTTTGGAATATCAATTCTGTCAATTTTTCTTTCAAGCGCAGACTTTAACAAAACACTGCATTCAACAAGATCATCCCTGTCCATCACAACTATTCTTCCTTTTGCTTCATCATGAAGCTTGTGACCGCTACGTCCGATTCTTTGCAATGCTCTTGCAACACTTTTTGGGCTGCCCAGCAAGATGACCAAATCAATGTAACCTATGTCGATTCCAAGTTCTAAACTTGTTGAAGAAACAACTGCTTTGAGTTTTCCTTCTTTTAGTTTAGTCTCAACATCTAATCTGTGCTCTTTGCTTAAGCTTCCGTGATGCGCACCTATCAAAGAAGAAGCTCCTTCTTCAACTCTTGGAATATCTTCATCACCTTCTTTATAATCTTCAATCTTTGTGTAGTTTCTTGGAAAACGTTCTTTTAAATGATGAACAATCCTCTCAGTTGCGCTTCTTGTATTTGTGAAAATCAATGTTGTTCTGTGGCTCTGGATTAACTGATCCATTAATTTATAAGTTGCAGTGTTGATTTCCTCATAAGTGGATTTCATCATGTTCTCAACAGGACTTAGAACTTTCAAATCAAGTTGTTTTGCAAAATTAACATCAACAACTTTGCAGTCTCTTGGCTCATTCTTTTTTACGTCAAAGCCAACTAAGAATTTTGCAACTTCTTCTAATGGAGCAACAGTCGCGCTTAGACCTATTCTTGTAAAGTTTGTTTGCTGCTGAAGCCTTTCGAGACTTAAGCTAAGATGAGCTCCTCTCTTGTTGTTAGCTAAAGCATGAATCTCATCAACAATACACCACTGAATATCTGTTAGTTTTTCTCTGAACTTAGTTGTTGTTAGCATGATTGCAAAACTCTCAGGAGTTGTGATAAGAATATGAGGTGGTTTTCTCAGCATCTTTTGTTTTTCATTAGGAGAAGTGTCTCCTGTTCTGATAGCAACTCTCAAGCCAAGTTCTTTGCCAGCAAAAGCTTCCATTTCCTTGAGCGGCTCAAGCAGGTTGCGCGAGATGTCATTTGCCAGAGCTTTTAATGGACTTATGTATACACAATAAACCTTATCTTCAAGCAAATCTTTGTCAGACAAATCAACCAGCTCATTAATAATTGAAAGAAAAGCACTCAATGTTTTTCCGCTTCCAGTAGGACTGCTGATAAGAGTATTAATTCTGCTGCGAACATTAAGAATAGCAAATTTCTGAGGCGGAGCAAACTTCTTGAACTTGCTCAAAAACCACTCCTTCACCAAAGGATGCATGCTCTTAAGTATATCATCTTTTTTGTAAGGCTTAGTCATGTATTCAATTGGCATAACAGAACGAAAATATTAATTGTTTATAAATAATGTGGAGTGGGATAAAAAATTAATCACTGTATATCTGTATAATTCACAAAGTTCTCAGAAGGAAGATGTTTATCTACTTTATCACTAAAATCCCATGATGTTTCTGTAGCCTTAGAATCAGAAGGAATCTTTTTACATAATGGATTAGCTATTACCAATTCTTCCAAAACAGATGGATGTGCAGGAACTCCGCAAACATATCGCTGTATTAAATGAATGTGTATCTTGAAAGAACCTGCTTCTGTTAGTCGCTGTAATTCTTTAAATGTTTGCTCGTAACTGGAAAAGTAACTAACAGGAATTAATTACAATAAAATTTCCATTTCTTAGACGATAAAAACGGGGGAGTTTCTAGTCCTGCGGACAGTTAGTTTTTACTTCGTAAAAGAATATAATTATCTTTAGGGGGAGAAAAAATACATTGAACTCTTTTCAATAAAATTTTAATAAACTTTAAATACTCATAGACTACTCTGTAGTAGTAATGTATGTGTGAGAAGATTTTAGGAGAGATGGATTGGCTGCAAACTTCTTAGCAGATGAAACTATGATCAAATTAGCTTCAGAGGTATTGCCTGGTTCTAAAATCAATATAGGTTATCCTGCGATATGTGAAAGTGAATATGAGATGTGTTCAAGGATATTAAAACATGCTTCTAGCGACATAACTGAATTATGTGTCGTTGGACATGCTAGAGAGGATCATTTAGAAAAAATGGCAGAAGTTATCAAAGAGGGTCATAATGTAACTGCAAATTCATGGATCCCTATAAGCAATTACTTTCTAAATGAAACAGTAAAAGTTAGCCCAAAAAATACTTTTAACGGCCTAAAAACAATAATTCAAAAATGGAAGCAAAAATCTGAGAATCCATTTGATATAGCTTTTGCTGATTGTACTTCCTGTGAGGAGAATTTGCCTCAGAGAATTTATGAGTGGACTGATTATTGCTTGAACAACGGAGTAAGAAATGTAATTATTTGTGACACTAGGGGGATTGGGATACCAGAGCAAATGGAAGATCTTTTTTCTAAATTAAAAGTGTTTGGTAATCAAATAGAATTCCATCCGCATAATGACAATGGTTACGCATTAGAAAATATTGCCTTGGCTTTAGCTCAAGGAATAGAGACTATTGGTACGTCATTTTATGGTGCTGGTGAACGTCAAAGTATGATTGATCCAAGAGGACTTGTAAGATTTGGCTTATCATTCGATGAGTGCAAATTTAACGAATTTGAAAAGAAGTATTCAGAAACAATAGGGGATCCTGTTGAGATTATAAGAGCAGTGTATGGGCTTAATGTAATTGTAACCGGTTCTCAATACCGTTTAAGAAGACGGAGTCAAAATCTTAAAATGAAGTTTGGAGTAACCAGTGATATTTATATTCTATCTAAGATTTTAGGTAGAAAAATTGATAGTGGAGAACTTTCTGAGATGAAAGATCTTTTTCTTTATACACAAAAGAATATTGTTTTGTCTCCAGAGCAATTAATCAAAGAATATTATAAAATGGTGCAAATAACATGTCAGATATCACAATAGCTTATTCAATATATGGGGACTTTGATCATAATAGGTTAGTTGCGTCAATAAAAAGTGTTCTAACCCAAAAGAAGGTTATACCAAAAATAATCATTTCTGAAGAAAATTTAGAATCTAAACTTGATGGTATAAATAAAGAACTTCCGATAAGGCATATTTACTCGAAACCAGAACAAAATTCCAATGGCCAATGTGTATACAATACTGGTAGGATTCGTAATCGAGCAATACTAGAAGCAGATACTAGTTTTATTTATCTCAATGATGCAGATATAGTATTTCCAAATCAAAGATATTTTTTTCAACTTTGTGAAGAGATTGATGGAGATGAAGCTTTAATATGGCCGCCATCAAGAAGGTTGATACAAGTGGAAGTTGACTGTTTCCTGAGATTAGTAGACGAAAAAGGTATTAATGAGGCCCTAAATCATTTAAAAAATCCTAACGAATATGTTGCTAACCTAAGTGGAGATGCACACGAACTTAAAGTAGTCTCACACAAAAATGGGAGAATATATACAACTGAAATTTCTGTTTTTCAAAGATATCTTGTTGATGAATCTATGAAAGGAAAAGAGCCAACATTCTGGTATGATGTTGTACATATAGGGGGGATATTTGCACCAAGAGAAATGATCCTCTCAGTCGGAGGTTATTCCGATTCATATATCACCTGGGGGTATGAGGATGTTGATTTCCAATGGAAACTTAATGGGATTTATTCAACAAGAATAATCCCTAAATCTAAGAGATTTGAAGTTTTGCATCTTGATCATCCCAAAAGTTATTTTTCTCCAGAACAAAACATTAGGAATAAACAACTATTTGAAAAAAGACAGAATGGAGGGGTTGAAAAAGCAGTTAAATACGACTTGGATAGACTAAGATGAAATATGAACTTAAAAGACTGAATATAGAACTTTCCGCACGTTGTTCCTACGCATGTGCAGGCTGTCCTAATACATATATGAAAAGAAAAAAGGGCAATATGAGTTTTGAATCTTTTAAACAAATATATGGCGAAATTGAGGATAAAATACAGAAGGTTTATTTGTGGAATTATGGTGAGCCTCTACTTAATCCACACATTGCTGAAATTATTTGTTATACAAAGAATAAAAAGCCAAGAACTGTATTAAGCACGACAGGCCAGACATTACCTATGAGAGAAGACCTCTCTTTTCTTAGTACACTTGACGAGTTGATTATATCAATAAATGGCTTTGATTCTGAAACATATTCATTTCACCAAAAAGGGGGTAATTTCACAAAAATTGTTGCTGGTCTTAGAAGATTAAAACCAATAATGGAAAGAATGGGAACAGAATATATTCTTCAGACCGTAGCAAATTCCAGAAATATTAACCAAATTGATGAGATAGAACAATTCGCAAGAGAATATGGATTTAACAAAGTCGTTCTAAAATCTTTTAATGTTATGGATAATAAAGAAGAAACTGAAAGGCAATATGTTCCACAAGAACTATTATTTTCCAGAAAGAATCCAGTTTACAAAACTGATAAAGTTTATCCGTGTTTTGAATGGATGGTTGTTAACTGGAATGGAGATGTAAATATTTGTTGTTGGGATTATGAAGGAGAGATAATTGTTGGAAATGTATTAGAACAAGGTGTTTTTGATGTTTGGGAATCTAAAAAAATGACTGGACTAAAACAAAGACTTGCAAATGAAAGAATACTTCCATATTGTAGTCGATGTACAATAAAAACAACTATTAGTGAATTGGTGCTAAAATGAGCAAAATAGCTTTTATCTCATTTAATACGGGCGGAACACTTGGACATACAACTCTCTTAAGTAAGTTAGCCATGAATCTGATCAACGAACACGAGGTCTATATTTTATCAGATCATGATTTTTCAATAAATTCTGCAGTGAGAAATCCAAGAGTTACATGGGAAAAATTCCCTCAAGAAATAACTGTAAATAGTAATGGAGGGCGGATATCATATCGATCCTCGGAAAGATTTCTAAAATATTGTTCAACCAGAAATATTGATTATGTGATTTATTCTACTTTTTTTGATTCTAAGTTAGTAAAAGAGTTAGATAAGAATAAGGTAAAAAATATTTATGTTTCTTATCCTCTAAGAGATGCCTATTCTGAACTCTTTTTCTTAAGAAAGCATAATGATATCTTTAATCATGTTATTATTTTAAGAGACTTATATGATAATAAATATCCAGAATCTGTAAAAAGAACCAATCCTTTATTATTACCTCATCAAAAACAAGAAAGCAATTCCCAAAAAATACTTCTTACTTGTGGTGGTGGCGGACGACCAAGTTCAGTCAGATTTCTACAATTAATGAAAGATTATGTTCCTGCAATTAAACGAATCAGCGATGTTGAGATAACACTTATTAGGGGGCCTAACAACAAAGAGATTGAAATTGATGATGTTATGGTTTTAGAGTCGACCTCTAATATGCAGAGATATATAGATGAAGCAAAAGTAGTCATATCGGAAGCAGGATATTTCACCACACATGAACTTATTTCAAGATCAAAGCCAAGTATTCTGATTCCAGGGGAAAGGAGAATAG
Organism: Nanobdellota archaeon; assembly: GCA_018819305.1. Lineage (GTDB taxonomy): Archaea > Nanobdellota > Nanobdellia > Woesearchaeales > SM23-78 > SM23-78. The sequence continues at coordinate 1,495 of JAHJQO010000041.1, read as the reverse complement.
ATAACCAAGAATTGAGAGCTATAAAATACGAAGAGAGAGGATTAGGATTTTGTGTTATGCCTAGTGAAGATATTGAACTTTTGGTATCTAAAACTTTTCATCTTTTAACTGACCAAGAGAGATACAGACAAATTCAAGCTAACTGCCAAACATATTATTCACAATATAAACCAGAAGAAAATATTGAAAATATTCTAAGGGGTCTAATACGATGAGACTGTTGTACGTTTCTGGGACATACTATCCTGCTGCTGGTGGAGCTGAAATAAGTATGCATACTTTCTTAAAAGGAGCAGTTAGGCGAGGATACGACACTTTAGTTGCAACAAGCTTAGAACAAAAAGGTTCTGCGGTGTGTTCACTTGAATACGATGGTGTTAAGATAATTAACATTAATCATAATACAAGAGAAGAGGAGTTATCAAAAATAGTTGATTCATATAAGCCTGAATTGTTGATTACACAATTAATGTGGTCAGATATCGCACTAAAAGTCGCAAATGAAAGAAAAATCAAATCTATATTAAGATTTTGTAAAATTCCAGCTTATTTAGATATCTCTGAAGGTTCCGAATTCTCACCAACTAGCATATTAGTTGTTTCAGATTATGTCAGAGATTATGTGATGAAAAATTGGAATCGACAATCGATTGTTATTCATCCACCAATTGAAACTGAAAATGTAATCTCACAAGGAGAAGATAGAATATATATAACTATGTTTAACCCAAATATAAAGAAGGGGGGAGACTTTTTTAGGGAAATTGCTCTTCGAATGGGAAATCACTATTTCGCTACTGTTAGTGGATGGGACATTCTTAAAAACGGGGATAAAACTGACACCGAGATTATCAGAAGATTATGTGAGTCTTTAAGAATTAAATATACTGGTCAGAAGTTGGATGACATTTCTTTTGATGGTGTAAAAAATGTTAAAAAATTTTCTTATACCAGTGATGTGTCTAAAATTTACGCAAAAACAAGAGTCCTCTGCATTCCGTCCCAATGGCAAGAAGCATTCGGAAGAGTTTCTATAGAAGCAATGGTTAACTCTATTCCGGTGGTTGGTAGTAATGTAGGGGGATTAGCTGAGATAGTGCGGGGCGGCGGGGTTCTCATAAATAATTCTAAAGATCCAGATGAGTGGGTCCAGGAATTAAGGAAACTAGATGACACTGAAGAATATGAAAGAATAGCGAAAAAAGGAAAATTATATGTGGAGCATAATTATGATTATAATGCTATTTGCAATAAATTTTTTGAAGTCATAAATAATTAAAGAATAAAATGGCCAAACAATCAAAAAATAAGAACATTTCAGAAAAACCAGAAAAAATTTTATATGAAAATCAAGATGAACCTCCTCGCCTTAAGGCGAGGTATCCTTTTAAAAAAAAACAAAGTTTAAGCAACGAAAGTTGAAAGCTTTCGTTGCTGGTAGTAGGACGGAAGGTTGCTAAAATTAGTTTTCCAGCTTCCTTGGCTGTAACGAATG
>JAHJQO010000040.1 GCA_018819305.1 Nanobdellota archaeon | reverse complement strand
GTCAAATCAACAACTTTATTAATATCCACATCATATGTTCTTTCATGCATTATTTGGGCTCCATCACCCCCCAAATATTATCATTTGGGGGCTTGGAACCCTTAAATTTTTCTAAAAATCAAAGAACTTGCAAACGAGCCGTTAGAAAAAGTGTGATTATTTCAAACCAAGCATCTTCAGAGCATATCGGTATAATGATTTGCTTTTCTTATTTTCTGCTGCAAAATATTTTTCTCCTAAGAGCATGCCTGCGAGTTCTTCATAACTTTTGCTGGCTTTGCTTCTCGGATACTTGTAGCTGACTGGCTGTTTGTGATGAAGGGCTTTTCTTACATAAGGGTCATGAGGAATAACTCCAATAACTGGAATATCAAGCAGTTTTTCAATCTGGTCAATTCTTAATTCATGCTTGTCTCCAATGACTTTGTTTACAACAACTCCAATAATTGTTTTTCCAATTTCCTGTGCAACCTGAATTGTTTTTTGAGCGTCAAGAACAGCACTGAGCTCAGGATTAGTTATTATAAGAACTTCATCGCACACTTCAATTGCAGTGATTGCTTCTTTTCCAAGGCCAGCAGCAGCATCCATGATAATAATATCTGCTTCTCCGCTTAAATCCTTTAACAGGTCTTTTAGTTTTTCATATTTCAGGCTTTTCAAATCATATGTGCTGCTGATTGTTGGCAGGATTCTTAATCCTGATTCATGAGTGTAAATTGCCTGTTGAAGAGAAGATTCTTTGTTAAGAACATGCATAAGTGTTCTTCTTAGAATAGGCGCACCAAGCTGTATATGTGCATTAGGTGTTGTAAGATTAGCATCAATTAGAAGTGTTTTTCTGCGCTTGCCCATGATATGCGCAAGATTAATTGCACTTGTGGTTTTTCCAACACCACCTTTACCACTAACTATACAGATGTATCTATTCAACAAAAACACCTCTTTTTTTATGAAGTTACTTCTTCTTCATTAATCTTTGCTTCAACCCAATTATAAAACTCTTTAATCATATGATAATATTCAGTTGCATTATCAATATTTATGAAAACTTTTTCATTATCAATAATTGTTCTCAGAGTTACATGCCTTCTGAATTCCTGCTCTTTTTTAGGATTAGTCTTGACAATTTTTCTGAACAAAAAATAAAGAGCTATGTTTTTCTGCACAATATCATCAGGATACAAATCTTTTACCATGTTGCCTTTTTCCAAAGGAGTGTTAGGTATATATTCTTCTTTAATCCTGTTTTTTTCAACTGCAAGCTTTAGCAGTGAATCCATAAGACAATTATAAGCATCTATCATCCTGCCAAGCGTATTCATAAGAACATCTACAGTCCTTGTATACTTCAGGCTTACATAGATTTGGTGGTCAACTCTTTTTAATTCATCCCTGGCTTCTTGTAAAGATTCCTTCATTTTTGCTCACTATTTTGTTTATATTGTTTACAAAGACTTTGGTTTCAAAAATATATTTTTTCACAAGGTTTGTGTCAACTGTTTTTAAACTGTAAGTTGGAGAGCATATAACAAATTTGTCTTTTCTTGCAAACTCCACAGGACTTCTCTTGTGCTCAGACAAAATCATCCTCACATCTTTGACAAGTTTTACACTATTGCTGTTTAAACCATATCTTGTCAGCATCTTGTTTTGGAAAATATCAAATCTCGATGGAAAAGTATCATGATAAGGAGGAATTCTTTTGAAAAGCCTTTCATGCTGGAGCAAAGCACTGATGCTGTAATCCAGGCTTGCAGAGATATTTTCAATAATAGCCAGCAAAAGTTTAGGGTCTTGGACCAAAGGATATGTCATAAAAAGCATATGGTCAGCTACTTTAATCTTCTGTATAGCCTTATCTCTAAGAACCTGGAATTGTTCCATTATACCCTCAATTTATTAAGCAGAGAAACTATATAAATCTTTGGTTAAAAATACTTAATTTAGAAAGATTTATTATTTGATTGCAATTTCTGTTCCATCATGAAAATAGGGGATGTGGTACATTGGTTTGTTACAGATAAGTGTAATATTGATTGTATTTATTGTTTTAAGCCTATTTTAGATTCTTCAGAGGTCTTATCGAGAATTGAAGAACTTACTCAGATTTTAGTGTCAAACCATGTTAAAAAAGTGATTATTGGCGGAGGCGAACCCCTTATTGTCAAAGGTTTAGAAAAAGTGTTGGAACAATTGAAACAAGAAAATGTCTATGTAAGCCTTCATACAAACGGATTAGGATTGGATGATAACAGAATTGCTCAACTGTCAGGATTAGTCGATGATATAGCACTTCCAATTGACAGTGTTAATGAATCGATTCAAAAACATTTAAGAGGCGAAAAATTTCTTGCTGTTTTTGATAATTTCAGCGGGCTTGTTGATAAAATACAAGCTCAAGGAATTAAAATTGGTTACCATACTGTTTTCACAGCCATTAATTACCAAGAAGTTCCTGAAATCTATGATTTTATTAGTCAAAAACCTTTTGACTATTGGAGAATATATGAGTTTAATTTTGAGCTACCTTTTCAGAATTTTTTATTAAAATATAACGAAAAAAAAGCCACGCCTAAAATAATAGAAAAATATGAGCAATTAACACGGTTGGCTGGTAAAGGAAGTCCAGAAAAAGGATATACTGATACTTTGTTTGCAAATTTTATTTTAATGGAAGAGCAAATGAAAAAAAATAATGATAAACGTATCCAATTTGTTGGTATAAGAGATTTTTCAAAACCAGTATATGTTTTTCTTGATAATTCTGGAGATATAAGATTTTATTCTTGGTTTTCAGATAGAGCAAGAAGAGTTATTGGAAATATTTTAACTGAAGGCTTTTCGGTTGTGAGGTCAAAGCTCGAAGAACAAGCAGAAAAAGGATGGACTTATGATGGAAAAGGAGAAGATGAATTCATAAATGCAAAATGCAATAGAGAATTATGGGCTAGATATTATGAAGGTGCTTTTGATATTGAAGAGATAGAAATGATTCAGCCAGAATATTTAGATAAGTTTTATCATTTAGTAGACCTTTTTAATAAAAGAGAACAAAAACAAGAAAAATAAAGAGGTATTGTTGCTTAGTCTTTTTTCAACTTCATGATAGCTTCGGCAAGGTCTCCTTTGCACTCTTCAATCGCTGCTTTAGCATCTTCTTCGCTTGCACCGGTTTGTTCAACTACTGTTTGAATATCATCTTCATTAATATCAGGAGTCGCATCAAGTTCTCTAATGCTTTCCTCGCCAACAATCTGATATGTATCTTGTCCCATCATGTTAACTTTAGATACATTTGGATTAGAAATAACAATCTCTTTGTCTTCCAGGCGAATGATAACTTCTTTTGCATCAAGGTCTTCCTGCTGAATACCCATGCGCTTCATTGCCTGCTTCATCTGCCGAGGATTCATGCCTGGAATCATTATTTTGCACCTCGTGGAAAATAATGGCTCAAAAATGCAGGCATTTTTGTTGTCATTTTTAAGCACCCCCAAATAGATGAAGAGCAATAACAATTATAACTACAAGAATTACAAGAACAATTACATGTTCTGGCTTGAATTCAATCTTTGATTTATAATCATCAAAATATCTTGTGATTCCAGCTCCTGAGCTGGGCATTTGTATTTTATTGTCTTTTGCCATATAAGAATAGGAGAAATTTAAGGTTTAAAAATGTTATTGTTGTGTAGGGCTTTATGCCGTACTTTTTGATCTGCTCAAAAATCAAAGATTTTTGGCACAACGGAACTTTGTTCTGCTTGAAACTTTTTCTAAAAGTTTGTTTAGGTAGAGCAGATATAAGCCGCCTTTTGTCAGCCTCCACGTCTTGCATGGGCAGGCTGTGCTTAACATTCTACTTAGCGTCTCAACAGACTTGCACAAGTGAGGACTCGCCGTTTCATCCATTCCTATGCTTCAGGCGATCTGGTCGTTAACTCACACTTGTCACCAAGTGCTTCTGAACCATCATATCTATACATAGGTGGTCTCGTTTCTGAGCCGTTGCCCTGGATTTCTCCAGCTGCCTTCCGACAGTCACCTTTTATAGTGGGCGGACTTTCCTAAGCAGAACCAGCAAATCTGTGCCTTTGAAAGCACAGGTGATGATGTGTCCTACCTGCAGTTAAGCCACTGCCCTACCTTGTGAATAAGAGTGTTTTTTGGGTTTAAAAAGGTTGTGGATTTTATGGATTTTTTGTGATTATAGTAAGATTTAAATATTAATAATATTAAAGTAAGAATTAAGTATTTAATACTCTAAAAAGTGAGGTGATTTTTGATGAACAAGAAAGCCCAAGGTCTTAGCATGAATGTTATTATCATTGCAGCAATAGCCTTGTTAGTATTGGTTATTCTGGCTGTTCTTATCTTAAGAGCAGGTAGTGGAGTGGCCCAAGGAACAGATTGCACAGGTATAGGTGGTATTTGCACTGATGATCCTGATGGTTGCAGAGGTGTTGGCGAAGAAAGAGGCGGAACATGGATTCCTAACCCTGGAAAGAGCGGTACTAACGGAGGATGCCCAAGTGATGATTTTATTTGCTGTTCATCTCTTGTAAGAGCGAAAGAAGAATAAAGCAATAAAAAATGAAAATTTTAAAAAATAAGCAAGGAGCAGAACTAACTCTAAGCACAGTTATTATTGCTGTGCTTGTTATTGTTGTGCTGATAGTGCTGATAGCGATTTTTTCCCAAGGTTCAGGAGGATTTTGGAATACAATCTCCAGCTGCGAAGACCGCGGTGGTACTTGTGGTTCTGATACACAGTCATGTATTGCAAGCGAAGGAAGTGTTTACAGAATAGCTAAATGCAAAGAAGGCGGTGTTTGCTGCGTTCCAAAAAAGAACCTTGTAGGCGACAATCAAAATGAGTATGAATAAAAAAGGGGCTGAATTTACTCTCAGCACACTTGTAGCTATGGTTTTATTAGTAGTTGTACTTCTAATTATTCTTGCTCAATTAGGAATTATTCCTAATGTTTTTAAAGGTTTAAGAAGCTGTGAAGATCAGGCAGGTCATTGCATTTCCAAGACAAGTGCGTGCGCAGAAAAAGAAACTTATTACAGAGGTTTTAATTGTCCTGAAAAAAGCCAAATTTGTTGCGTACCTGATGAAAAAGTACGTGATAAACTAGATGATTTCACAGACAAAGAAAAAGATGCATTGTACAATGCAATCATATTTACTCTTAACAAAGACCCTAATCCTATTGAGAGTGGAGAAAATCTTAATTTAAAAGTTGATACACAGTATGATTTTCATATTAGCATTAATAAAAAGCTTCCAAAAGACAAAATAGGTCCTTGTGCAGTTTATGTGACTGATGCTAGAGAAGATGGGAAAAAATATTTGTTAGAGAATAATAAAAATACTAAAGAGGAGATATATAAAAATCTTATACTTTCTGATAAAGATATTGATTGGAACTTAGAACTTGGCTTTTGTAAACCTTTTAATGAACATAATGTTCCAGATATTTCTGAGAAAAAATACAAACCTTCTTTATTAGAAGTTCCTAAAGATTTGGTTCTTTATGTTATTCTTTATGATAGTGAAGTTCGTGACGTTTACTCTAAACTTATTCTTGCTAATATTAAGTTTGCGTCAAATCTAATGAATGTTAATACACCCGGACCTGATGATATGGTTCAACTTCAAGCAAATCTTTCTCAAATGATAAGCAACACCCAACATTGGTTAGCTTATCGTGCTTATAGATTGAATGTTGAGCCTGTTGTGAAAGTGAGTGGCATGAGTGGTGCTTGGGTTGATAAGGACCAGATAACACTTTCTTGTACAGAAGGTACTTGCACTAACTTTGGTGTCAAGCTTGTTAAGTCTGAGACTGGTAATTACACTGAGATGTTGCAGGAATGTGTTAATCCTAAAGAACAAGATGAATTCCAGTATAATCTGCATTATATTTCAGGAACAACTTTGAAAACTACTGGAATTCCTCTGAATTTAGATATTGGTGGTTTTAGGATTCCTACTTCAAAGCAAAAAGTAATGTATATTACTAATCAGAAGCCAATAACTGTTGTCAAGAACAAAGCAGAGATAACAATTGATAAAGCAACTATGATTAATAATTTCTATGCTAACTCTAAACGGCCAAAAAAAGATTCTTTGTTTATTGGTGATAGTACATATCTTTGTGTGAATGCAACTATGGAAGACGGGAAAAATGTATATGGACTTTCAGAAACACCACTAAGAGTTGATATTCTTCCTCCTTATATTGATCAGGAAAAAGATATTACTGTGATTTATCCAGATCCTGTAGAAGGAATTCTTCCTGGTGCTAACAATTATCAATATAATTATCATTATAATAGGTATCCGAGAGTTCTTGTCACTCAATGCTATGACTTTGGCCAGAGTGGATGTTCAAACTTTGATTATTATACTCATACAGGTAATTTTGTTAACTTGCAATCTTACACTGCTGATTTGGACACTGCTATAAAAGCATTTGCTCTTACAGAAGGACTTAATATGTTGTTTAGTTACTGGTCTTCAAAAAATCCTTTGAATACAGTATGTCCTTATATTCACAGTAATTATTATAGACAAAACACTCAGCAAGAGATTAGATTTACAGGTCAGGGGCAGGGAATTATGTGCTTAAGAATTGGCGATAAAGTTGGCAATGCAGAGCTTTACTGGAAAGAACTTTGGACACCCAATGAATTGTTTAAACAGATTCTTGTCGAAGAAGCAGGAAAATTGATTTAGATTTGATTGATTCTTATATAAAACCGAAAGATTATTATAACTGTTTTTCAACAGGTGAGAATATGAAATTCATGAAAAAAGCCAATTTTAACATAGTAGTTATTTTAATCTTAGTTTTGGCTGGCTTTTTAATTTTACTTTATATTTTTGGTCATAAAATATTTGGGTTGTTTTGAAAAATGAAAAAAGCAAATCTCCAGACCTTTGTGAGTATTATTGTTGTGCTGCTTATTTTTGTAGTCTTACTTGCATTTTTTGGACCTTTGAAAGAATTGATTCTAAAAACTTCTGAAAGAGCACTTTGTCAGGCTAGTGTTTCAGCACAAGCATTAACTAATATTTTGCCTGCAGGTGATAAGGCAGTTTCTCTTGATTGTAAAACTTATCAGGTTGAGTTTTTTGAAGACCATGTTGATATTAATGATAAAAAAGAAGAAGTATATATTGACAGCCTTGGAGATAAAACCAAGAAATTTGACCATTTGACAGATGAAGTTGTCAATAGGGTTGTTGCTGAAGAGCTTAAATGGTGCTGGTATGAGTTCTTAGAAGGCAAGAAGTCATTGTTTGGTATTGCAGACTTGTTTCCATGGAGCTCTGAAAAAGCCTGCTTTGTTTGCAGCGAAATTGTTTTTGATGAGTCTGTATCACAAGAAGAATTCACAGGATTTTTTGAATATACAAAGGAAAAAACTATGTTGGATTCCAAGATTACTCCTTTCAAGGATTCAGACAAAACTTATTATGAGTATTATGCAGAAGAGTTCAGAAGATATAGTCCTTTTTATGATCGGGATGATGGTGAGTTTGCATGGGAAGAGTATACAGATGGAATCGAAGTTATTATTAAGATTATTGATATAAGCCATTGTGGTGATTGGATATCTATTGCTACACCTGCTGATAATAGGCCTAAGATTGAAAAAAATATTGTTTTTAATACTTCTCTTGGGAAAAAGTATGTAGTTTTCTTTGTAAGAGAAGGAAAAACAAGCAAGTCAAGAAAAGCACAAGAATATGTGAAGCCTGTAGACGAAGGTTGTGCTCCTGAAACTTATTTTGCTTATGTTCTTCCTTTTGAAGATTTAGACGGACAATGTTCGACTCTGAGAAGAGGCGGAATGAAATGAATAAAAAAGGCTTTGCAATGTCTAAACTTGTTGGCATAATTGTTTTATTAATTCTTCTTGTGGTATTTGTTATGTTTATTATTGATGTAAATAAAAAATCACTTCGAATGGTTGAAGACAGTGAATGCAAAGCCAGTATTTTAACTCATACAATATTAATTGAAGCTTCTGGAGAAGCTTTAGTTACTGATATATATTGTCCAACAAAATATTATACTATTCCCAAATCAAATGAAAAAGAATCAAAGCGTTATATTGCAGATTCATTAAAGACTTGTTGGGGAACTTGGGGGCGTGGCCAGATTCAATTATTTAAAGGAGAAGGTTACTTCTGTCATATTTGCTCTGTTATTGATTTTAATCAAAAAAATAAACAAATAGAGGGTCTCACTGAATATTTATTAACAACAAAAGTTAATGATGAAAAATTTAATGATTTGACTTATATGGATTATCTGACTGGTGATATTGAAGAAAAAGCTTCGCCTGAATTTATTCAGCAAGTCCAGCAAAATACAGCATTGAAGGTTCTTGACTCATCAAAAACTTATGCCACTATGTTTGTTTATGCAAAAGGAGACGATTATATGCAGGATTTTTATGAAAAATTAAATACTTATTACCAAACAAAACAAGATGCAAAGGCTTGGAGTGCTTATTATGGTTCTCTTGGAGGTGCAACAGCAGGAATTCTCACTGCTGCCATTATAGGTGCTACAGGTGGAGCTGCGGCAGTAGTAGTTGGTGCTGGAGCAGTTCTTGGAGCTATCGGGGGTGCAATTATTGATGCTTTAAAATCAAAAGGTGTTGAATGGGTGTCAATGGTGATTTTTGAAGAATATACAGCAGAAAACTTAAAGCAAATAGGCTGCGAAATAATGCCTGTAAGGCAAGATAAGGAAAAAGAAGTGCTTGGATAGTAATATTTTATAATTATCGAAATCATTAAATACAATAAAATAAAAGGTTTTAATATGAAGAATATGAATAATAAGAAAGCACAGGCAGATGTACAGCCAATGCCTGCTTTAGGCAGCACACTTTGGATTATACTTGGTTTGCTTCTTATTGTTCTAATTATAATGGTAATTGCTTTGAATCTTCCAAATTTATTAAAAAGTATTTTTTGAGGTTAAAAAATGTCTGATGGTGCAGAAAATGTATTAGGAAAAATATTCACAATTGTGCTCATCATATTTGTAATTATTGCACTTATTTTGATAGTTTTTCCTGGTTCAAGAAAAGTAGTTCAAAGTATTTTTGTTGTAGCAGATGATAATACTCCTATAGATATTGATTTAGGTGTTTTTGGCTCTGAAAATTCAGGAGAATCTTGTAATGATAATGCTTTGAAATGCAAACTTACAGTTATGCATTCTCCTTCATTGTCTGCAGCAGAAGTTGAAAAAATACTCAAAGATGCCAACTCGCCAGCAATCATAGCAGAGCCTGACATAGCTAGTTTTTTTGTATCTGAGAGTGAAAGAACAGGAATTGATAATGCTATTGCTCTTGCATTTTTCAGGCAAGAATCAAGTTTTGGAAAAGCAGGTAAAGCCTCAACAACCAAGTCAATTGGAAATATAAGATATACAAATACGTGCAAAACTAAATATTCAGGCACAAATTATGAAGGATTTTGCAGTTATCCAACCTGGAAAAGAGGAGTTCAGCACTGGTTTGACCTGATAAAAAATAATTATGTTGGAGAAGGATTAACAACTGTTGGAGATATTTTAGTTAAGTATGCTCCTTGCTCAGAAAACAGCCTTGTGAATTATGTTGCTAGCATTAAATCATTCGTGGACAAGGAGACTGATAGAGATGTGAATGCTTGTGTTACAGCTTGATTTATTTTGTTGCTTTCGCAACCTTTATATACTAAAAAAATAATAATTTAGTGTAAGAAATGGTGATTGAATGTATTTAGGAAAAAATAAAAAAGGTGTTTCATTTTTAGGAGTCATATTTGGTGTTTTATTGTTGACTTTTGTTCTTATTATTTTGTTAGATCCATTAAAGTTGTCTGGGAAGACTATGAGTCAAATCTCAAAAGATACATTAGATTCTTCAAAAGCATGCGCAGGTCTTCAGGATGGAAAGGAATGCAAATTGGCAGGACAAAATGGTCTTTGTAAAGATTATAGATGTGTGCTTGATATAAATATTCCATCAAATGAAGCTGAGGCAATTGCAGTGTTTCGGACGCATTTAAAAGAAGCATTAACCGGTTGTTTGGCAGACTCTGAAAAATGCGATCAAGCAACGCAATATATGAAGAACATAATAAGTTATTCTAACACTAAAGATGAAGGTTTAGTATTCATTGTTATTGATAATTATAATACACAATTGAGCACTATGAAAAATACGCGTTCTGTTTGGAAGATTTATAACAGAGCAGGAGGTTTTTTAGGTTTAAGAGGAGCCAAAAGCAGAGCTTCATGGGAGTTTCCCGGTGGGAGAGTTTGTCTATTACTTGATACAAAAGATAAGCAAAAAGATATTGCTGATGGTGAAGATAATTTGAAAAATGCTCAGTTAGGGCTTGGAAAAGATCCTAAAGGTTATGCTGTTTTAGATTTTTCCAACTTCCCAAAAACAGTAAAAACATTTGGACAATTTGTTTCATTTGAAAAGCATATGAAAGGAGAAGAGCCTATTGTGTGTATTCATGCCATAAAAGAATAATTGCTAGGTGATATGTTGTTAAAATCAAAAAAAGGAATGAGCGTGCCAGAAATCATATTTACTGTTATTTTATTAGCAGTTGCTACGTATATACTCCTAAATCTTGCGACTAAAGGAGCTTTTAAACCTGCTCAGAATATAACTGGTGAAGCAATTAGCTGTTCGGGTTTTGGAAATCTTTGGGGAAAAGAAGGTGTTTGTGTATCTGCGAATACTGCTTGTGATGGTACAAAGATGAAAATATTTCAGTGTTCTGAAGCAGACCCTGCTCGACCTTATTGTTGTTTTGGAGAAATAGTTTCAGGTGGAGGAAGTGCTGGTGGGGCTCCTGATGAAAAAGTAAATATTACTCGTATTACTGTTACTCCGGAATCTGTTGTTGTTGAAAGAACTTTTTACATTGAGTGTGAGACAAATATCAAAGCAGAAGGATGTATTAAGATTAATGCGTCTTCAGTTAAGGCAATTCCTTGTGAAAAAGAAACTTGGACAACTTCTGATAAAGGAAAACCTGTGTTTAATGCTGAATGCTCTATAATTGGAGCGACAGGACGTATTCCTGTTATTTGCAAAGTTGATACTGAGAAATGCAAAGCAGGAACTCCATCAGAAAAGAGTATCACAATAAATGTTTATCCTACTGATCAGAATTAAGCTTTATTTTTTTTCTCTTTCTTACCGAAACAAATTTATACTAAATAATCAAATTTCCTTATTATGCGTTTTTTTCAGAGAAAATTGAATAAAAGAGGCCAACAAGAGACTGGCATGGGTGATTTAATTCACATAATTTTTGTTATAATGTGCATTGTATTGCTTGTTTACCTCGGTTATAAATTTATACAAGCTTTAACAGGAGGACAAGAACCTGCTGCTCTTAGCAATTATAATGCTTTGGCAGATAATTTGGAGTTCATGCTTGAGAAAGATGGGTCTTTTGACTCTCAAACCATGATTTTTTACATGAAGAAAAAACATTATATTTTTGGATTAAATGGACCCAAATCAGGATTCTCTTATGAGCAGTATCCTGTAAAGGATTGTAAGGGATACAAGCCTTGTCTTTGTTTTTATAACAAATTGGATCATGTCCCATCTAATCCTTCAACATGCAGGCCTTTTGATGATAATGTGATTTTTCACGGATATTTTTTGAGTGGAGTAGATATGATATCTTCATATTTAGATCCTGGTGATTTAGTGAATTTTCCAAAGCATTCTCCTGAATTAACTGTAGACTATCCTGCTGAGTTGCGTTTTGATTATGATCATTTGCAGCTGGGATATGCAAAAATGGTTGATTTATATCTTGAGAAATTTATTGCTCCTAATGGAAATATTCATGTTCTGGTTGCCGCAGGTCTTTCTCCAGAAATGATTAAGCAAAGAGAATCTACTCTGGTTGAATGTCCTTCCACATCAGATGAGCTGTGTATAGGTAAAAGAAGTAATTCAAAAGTCAGTGTTAATCAGTTTTGTTATTATAATGATGACCAGCAGAAATGCATTTTACAAACAGGCATAACAAATTGTGCCATTAATCAAAAAATAACTTCTAATTGCTTATGTGGAAATACATTTGTTGATTTGAGTCAGCAACTTGATAAGGTCTATTGTCTTTCTACTGGTGGAACTTCGTTCCAAGTGCTGCCAGTAAACTGTGAAGCTATAACAAAATGCAGCCATTATTGCAAAGCTATTAGCGAAACCGCGAGTTGTGACACTCAGGAACAATATTATTGTAGTTCTGACCCTTGTAAGGTTCATAATGAAAATGATAAGTGTGCTTTTTATAAGCAAGGAAAAAGAGTTGAATGCGGGAACTCCCTTTTATTGTCTCTAAAGCAGATTAGTAATACTTATCAATAAGAAAACAAAAAAATTAAGTTTATATTGTTAATTAAAAACTAAATATTTTTAAAGCCGATTATCAATAGTCATACTTATGTATTTATTTAATAAAAAAGCCAAGACAATGCTGGCAAATCTTTTCTATGTGATGTTCGGTTTGATACTGGCAGCTTTCTTTGTAATAGCTGTTTTTCTCAGAGTGGAGAGTGCACTTGGTGATTCTACTTTTCATAAAAGGTTTTATGCCAGAGACCTAGCTCTTTTAGTTGATTCCATGCATGCAAGCAATGGCTATTTTGTCATGGAGTATGATGTCAATACACCTGATAATATGCCTTTGGATATTAATCTGGAGCCAGACCATGTTTTTTTAACAGACAGGGATGACAAGCCTGTGGAATCAAGAGCCAAGACTTTGTTTAGAATTGGGTTTAATGAATATGTTTCTGTCAATAAGTCAAATATTACTGTTACTCCATCGAGTTTTAAAATTATATTTGAGAATAATTCAATAAGGTTTGATTAGAAATGAAACTTAACAAAAAAGGAGGTGTGGGAGCTGAGGAAATATTAGAATTTATTCCTTATATTGTCCTAACTGTTGCAGTCATGGCAGGTATATTTCTTTTAATCAACTTATTCATTAACATTACTGTTGATCCTAAACCGCTTCAGAGAGAAGTTCTTTTCAATCGGTTGATATATTCTCCGAATTCAATAATGTACATGGATCAGGTAACAGGTAGAGTTTATCCTGGTATTATTGCCTTGGATAATTTTACAAATGAAACCTTAGACAAATCTATTACTTACTCTTATGAAAGACAAATAGCTGCAAAACTAGAATTATATGACCAGAAAAAAGAGCTTGTAAAAACAGCTTATCTTAACGGTGTTTGGTATACGCGCTTGGAACCTCTTGCTCAGAGTAGGATAAAAGGAGAAGGCAGTGCAGATATTTTCACTAGAACCATACCTATACTTTATAGAAAAAATAGTGTGAATCTTCCTGGCTACATCAAAACAATGATTTTGATACCTAACTGAAAAATGAAAAGACTTTTGAAATCAAAAAAAGGAATGAAAACCATTTTGACTATTTTTGCAGTTATTTTCTTAGTGGCTGTTTTTATTATTTTTATCTTTTTATTTAGGTTTATGGCTGCCAATAAATCAGCAGAAGCAGAACTTGGGGCTTCTTCACTTAGTACAGAGCTTTTGCTAAATAATTTCTTAATATCACCAGTTTATGATTCAGATGGAAACATTCCAAAGGATTTATTTCCAGATGTGGGTGAAGATATAACAAATGCAGATTTGATATCATGGACTTGCAATAAACAAGAAGACTATTACGATTATAACCATGATGCTTTGAAAGCGTCATTAGAGAACTTCTTTGATGGAATTTATGATGATGATTGGGAACTTTGGATTATATATTCAAATTCAAGCAAAAAAACATTTGGCCATAAAAGCAGCCTTAAGAAAAGCATAAACAGTCTTGTAACTGTGATTTTTTTGGCAGGTACTGCTGCTTCTAATGCAATTCCTAAACCTTTAGCTTGGGAGTTATTTGCAACTCCTTACAGAGAAGCAGGCTTTGGCTCGCAAGTAATACCTTGCACAGATGGCCAAATGGCAAAGATAATGTTTTATTCACACACTGCATTTTTTGAAATAAAACTAATAAAATGAAAATAAAATCAAGAAGTTTAAGAAAAAACAAAAAAGCACAGGTTTATCCTATTTTTGTGCTGCTTTTTACAATTATCACTCTTTCATATGCACTTATTGCCTTAAGTAATGCAAAAAATATTAAGGATTTTAATGGTGAAGAGCAGTTTTTAGGAGAAAAACAAATGAGTGTTTTTTCAGCTCTTCAGGATGCAGATGCAATTCATTTATTTTTAGACCAGTCCTCAAAACTTTCATCCCAGACAGCTTTAGATAAAATCAGGCAATCCTGCTTTGTGGGTGTTGCAGAAGAAGAAGTTGTTGATGAATGGGCGTCGCCCTGTGGTAAATTTGTTTATCCGCTTTGGAGTACAAATGATACTCTTTGCTTTCCTGATTGTGAAACAGCATTTCTTAATGCATTTCAGGATGATTTTGTGGCTCGCACCAAGAACTACTACCAACTTACAGGTATTAATCTTCCAATTTCTTATAACTTAAGTATAAAAAAGTTTGAAGATCATTTCTTGCTTTATGGTATATCTGACACTGATAGTGATTTTAATGTTTTGAGTATAGAAGCCAGAAAAAAAGACCCTCTTGCTATTATGCCAACTTTTGAAGGAGGAAAACTTTCTTGGCCAGTTCAGACAGCTCAGAAAATGATTCATTCTTGTTTTGGATGGAGAGACATGGGTGGAAATATAGGTTCAACTGATCATCCTGGAATTGATATTACTGCAAGCAAAGGAACCAATGTTATTGCTGCTGCGAGCGGAAAAGTAACTGCTGTTGACAAATGCTGGGGAAGAGTTGTTATTTATCATGGCTCTGGACTTAGCACAGAATATTTGCACTTAGATACTTGGAATGTAGAACCTGACCAGCAAGTTGAGCGAGGACAAAAAATAGGAACTGTTGGTGGCAGAGGAAAAGATAAATCAGGATATTGCAGGCCTGATGTTTATGGAGCTCACCTTCATTTTGCAGTGCTTTACAAAGGTGTACCTACAGGTTTAAAATACGGTTCTCAGAAAATGGTTCTTCATAGTTTTGGTTCAACAGATCATATTCATCCTGAGTGCCTGCTTGAAAAAGCAGATTCAATATCAGGATCTGGATGCAATCAACCTATAAATACAGAACTTAACACTGTATGTAACAAATATGATTTGCCTGACGCGTTTTTAAATACACCAGTAATTCCTTCTGATTCAAATCAGGGTTCTGATTCAGACATAACTGGAGCTGTTACGGAAACTTATTTTGAACCAGATACAATAGGTCCAGATTCTAAAACCAAGGAAACTGTAGGTTTTGGCACTTATAATTTCAAGCCAGCATTTACAACTCGTGTAAATAAGAAGATGGATGATCCAATAAAGCAGCTTACTGACTGGTTTGACAAGACTTGGAATGCGTGCACTGATGATCCTAGAACATGTTTGAATGAGAAAATGAAAGAGTTCAATGATCAGCCTGATAAATATGATTTTACTTTGTCATTTGCAGATCAGTGCGAGGATTATCCTTTGTTCTATGATATGATGGAAGCTTTTGAAGACTGCTTTTCAAACCAGAAATATAAATGCGGTTGCGAATTCAATCTTTCAAATGTTGTTTCAGGAAATGACTTAAACATTATGTTTAATACAGAAGAAAACACAGCGTCTTTGGTTATTAAGAGAAGTGATGGTTCTTTTGAAACAATTGACAGGCATGAGTTTTATTTTGGCAAAATAGTTCCTCCTTCAAGTTATAAATCTTACTTGCTCAGGCTTAAGTTTCTTGATACAGGATCCTTGAATACTGCAGAACTTATACAAATGAAAGAGTTTGGTGAATTGGATGGTGCAATCACTTGGGATAATTACAAGGTTATAAAACTTACAAAACTAACAACTGCTAAAGAAGGTTTCTTTGTTAACACAGATGTTGCTCAATGTGTTTACAACAAAGACAAGTTCAGGCTTTGTGCAAAACCAGATGAAAACAAAACTGAGCTAATGAAGATGAAATTCTCATTTCAGATGAAAGACAAGCCCCCTGAACCAGTGAAACAAGGAGAAATAACATTAGTAGAAACAGAAGTTGGCACATCACCTTCAGATTTAAACAAGGTTTTAGAACTTGCAGGCTTAATTAATCCTCTTCTTGGTTATATTGCATCAGCAAGTTCAATATTAGAAGCTCTTGATGAAACACAGTCAAGAAAATTTGAAGTTGTGGTTGAAGTGCCAAAAGACAAGGATGGTAATCCTTTGGATGTTGCTGGTTATGAAGTGCATTGCACTGATTTCCTTACAAACATGATACCAACAGATATTCTTGATAAATCAAATCCAAGCCAGTTTGTTGTAATGGCAAATAGCGGCATAAACCAGAAAGTAAGCCAGCTTGACCAATATGTAAATACAAATCCTTATTCAAAGTTCCTTGATTTAAAAGACTGCAATGTTCCTGTGAGTAAGTTTTCAGGAGAAACAGTTATGGTGCCTGCCATCAAAGGAGTTGTCAAAGATGGTAAAATGGTGTTTAATCTTAAGAAATGCGGAGAATTATCCATAATAATTGACAAGGTTCTGAGAAAAAACTATTGTGTTGCACTCGTTCCTGTTGACAAGAATGGCAATAAGATGCTGGCAAATGCTATTAGTAATTGTGTGCAAACTAACTCTTTGCTTGATTTAGTTGTTTCTGAGCTGCTTGAAAAAGAATTAGGCTCATTTCTTCCTGCAGGTATTATTCCTGATGATTTAAAACCTTATATTGAACTGCCTGACACTGATGATTTTGTAAATGCAGTTACTGGCAATGGTGACTTTAATGATATGGTTAAGTTAAATGTTGATGCTCTTGGCGGCGACTTAAAGAATTATTTTGAAAGCTTTATTGTTGACACAATCAATGAAGATATAATTGGCAATTCTCTTGTTGACTCTGTTGAAGACCTGTCTATCTGGGAAAGACAAACAGTGATGAATCATTTGTCAGGTCAGATAAAAAATCAGGATGCAAATTTTATATTTAATAATATAATGGCAGGAGAGGATTTGACAACAGCCACAAAACAAATGGCTATGCAAAAAGGAATTGATTATGTTGACAGTTCAAAAGCACCTGAAATATTAAAAGAAGTTGCAAAAGGTCAGGACCCAGAAAGTCTTGCTTATGGCAAACTGATTCAGGCAGCTGAAAATGAGCTTACTGCTGACCAGAAAAAGAAAGATTTGCTTGAAATTGCCAACAGCAGGAATGGACAAGAAATAAGAGACATGCTTGTTGAAAAAGCAGTTGAAAAAGGTTGTGTTGATAGTTATGGCATATCTGCAGAGCAGGCAGTTGCATGCCTTAGAAATGATGAGATTGAAGATGTTTATCATGATGCATTAAATAGTTTTGAAACTGCAGAGTCTGCAAAAGAGCAGCTTTTGAATAAGGCTGTTGATAAGTTTGATGAAAATGCTCCGGAAATTCTGAAAGAAGTTGCTTCAACAAGAGATTTTAAAGGAGCAGCTTATGATATGCTGCAAAAAGAACTCAATGAACTGCCTGATTCTATGAAAAACCAGTATGTGCATGATATTCTTGAAGGCAGGCTGCCAGATACAAGCCAGCTGCAGTCAGAAATGCTGAGAATGATTCCTGCAATTGACAATGAATATGTGAATGCTTTGATGAGAGACGGCAATATAAAAGGATTGCTTGAATCAAAGCTCAAATCATTCCTGGAGCAGCATTTGAATTCTTTCTTGTCAGTGGATTGCAATGATTTGATAAAAAAAGACTGAAAGTATGTTTTTGTGTATAGAAATCAAAAAATTTTCGATTTTTTGAGTCTATAAAACATATTTTGTTTTATAGAAAAGTATTTAAAACATAGCAGAGTTTCTTTTATTATAATTTTTGGGGTGGTTGATTAATGATTAATATGCCTTTACCGCAGATAAAACAAAGAATTTCTCAGAAAACAGGCTTGTCAGAAGAAGAACTAAATGAAAAAATAAAAGCTAAGCTCAAGCAGCTCTCAGGTTTAATTTCAGAAGAAGGAGCAGCTCATATTATTGCAAATGAATTAGGTGTAAAGCTTTTTGATGTTGGTGAAAAACTTCAGATAAAAAACATTCTTTCTGGCATGCGAAATGTTGAGTTGGTTGCCAAAGTCCTTCAAGTTTATGAGTTAAGAGAATTTAAAACAGAAAAACATCAGGGAAAAGTTTCTAATATGCTTGTTGGTGATGATACTGGCATGATAAGAGTTGTTATGTGGCACAATCAGGCAGAACTTGTTAACCAGTTAAAAGAAGGAGATATTGTCAAGATAAGCGGAGGATATGTCAGGGAGAATCAGGGAAGAAATGAAATACATGTTGGTGATACAGCTAAATTAATTATTAATCCTCCTGGTGTTGAAGTTGAAGTAAAACCATACACACCTCCTACTGCTGTTAAAAAAAATATTTCTGAAATACAGGAAACTGATGCTAATGTTGAAGTTTTGGCAACAATTGTGCAGGTTTTTGACTTGAATTTTTTTGAAGTATGCCCTGAATGCAAAAAAAGAATAAGATACAAGGATGAAGGATTTTTCTGCCCAACTCACAGCAAAGTTGAGCCTGATTTTAATTATGTATTAAACCTGTATCTTGATGATGGAAGTGATAATATCAGAGTAGTCTTCTGGAGCCAGCAGGTTGAACAGCTACTTGACATGGACAAATCACAGATAATGACATTCAAGGATGATCCTAGTAAATTTGAACCATTGAAAACAGAACTTCTTGGGAATATAATTAAGGTGAGTGGAAAAGCTAATAAAAACCAAAATTTTGACAGAATTGAGCTGGTTGCAAATAATGTAGACAGAAAGCCTGACCCTGATGAAGAAATAAGAAAGCTTAAGCAGGAAGCAGACAAAGTTGTTGGGCAGGAAGAAGAGAAGCCTATTGAAGAAGAAAAAAAATCAGAGCCTGCAAAAGTAACACCTGAAGTAAAGCCTGCAGCCAGCAGTGATAATCTTGAAGATATTGATTTGGATAAAGAATTAATGGATATTGAATAAATACAGCACAAATTTTGAATATTTGGGTTATATTTATCCATATTTTAGAAACATTTTTATATGACCTTTTCTAACAAATACTTAAGGATGGTTAAGAAGAAGAGTGAGAGCCCTGTTTTTGAAATATTTGTTGTTCTGGCAATAGTAGCTATTGTAGCTATCACAGGACAAGTTCTAATTCATTTTGACGGCAGAGCAGGCATAACTTATGAAGGTAATGATATTGCTGCAAATGCTATTACTGGCTTTGCAATGGCAGAGGATGGAGTAGAAGAACCTGAAAGCACTTATGTGGATGTTGGAGTGGTTAAGATTAATGTGAATCCTCCAAGCCCAATAATAGGAAGTCCTTTTGAAGTCAAAATTACTGTTGCAAACCAAGGACACACAACCCTTGATACTCCGTTCTATGTAAAAGCTGAATTGATTCCAAACGGCGAAAATGTCAAGCCTACTGTTGTTAATTCTGTAGTATCCCAGATATTAGAGCCTGATGAAGAAGCAACTGTTTTGTTTAGGATTGCAGCTGTGACTAAAGAAGGTCCA
This sequence comes from Nanobdellota archaeon, assembly GCA_018819305.1. Classification (GTDB taxonomy): domain Archaea; phylum Nanobdellota; class Nanobdellia; order Woesearchaeales; family SM23-78; genus SM23-78. The sequence continues at coordinate 96,661 of JAHJQO010000040.1, read as the reverse complement.
ATGAAAATTATAGGAACAGCAGATTCAACTCTTAAGCTTGATGACCAAAATCCTTCTAATGACCAGAGAAGCAAAACAATTATAATAACAAGCTAATTTTTCTTTCTTTAAAATGATGTTATGGACACACTTAAGCTTTGCTTTAGTAATAGGATTATTTGTGATAAAAAACATATCTTTTTCAGGAAATCCTATCACTCTTCTTGCATTTATCTTATTAGGAGGCTTTTTTCCAGACATTGATTGTGCAACAGCTCTTGTTGGAACGCCTTTTAAATTCATTAATATGTTTTTAAGACACAGAGGTTTTTTTCATAGTATTGTATCCGGCACTGCAGTCACAATTATTGTATTTCTCCTGACAGGTAATTCATATTATGCATTAGGCTTTTTGCTTGGTTTTATGTCGCACTTGTTCTTAGACAGCACAACAAAGAGAGGAATATCTTTTTTCTGGCCAAGCAAGATAAGAATGAGAGGAAAGCTCAAAACAGGCAGACTTCCAGACTGGCTGTTGTTTTTTATGTTTGTGATTATATCTGTTTTGATGTGGTTCTAGAGTTCATCCAAACATATGACTAAATATGTAAATCTTATTGAGAATGCTCACATTGTTAAGAACAAGGGTTTCTACTAAGGTACCAATTACAAACACAATGATTGCTATTATGAACAAAGTGTAATTGTTGAGAAATACTTTCTTTAATCTTTTCTGCTGGAAGAGCCTCCCAATCACATAAATCATGGCAGTAATTATAATGATAGTGATTAAGTTAAAGATTAACAAGCTTCCTATACCAAACAAGGATTTATAGATGAACCTGAGCAGGACAATAATACCTGCTCCGCAAATAATATAAAAGATAAAGCTTCTTATGTCTGACTTTTCCTGTATTATTTCATCAGATATAATGCTTCCTGATATCGCAGATAATATATAAGCGCCTCCTTCAAGAATAACATGAGGTAAGGTTATTATTATGACCAGGAATAAGTACCACCAGGGATTTACATTTGCATAAAGTCCTGCTGTTAATGCTCTGTAGCCAAAAATAGCTCCCCAGCTGCTTGCATTCCATGTGATAAAAAAGATTGCTCCATCTCCAGATATAATTGCTAATAAAAAGCAGGCAAGCAAAACCCACCAGTTATTAGCCAGAATGCTTATGAATGTGCCAAAACTAAAAACAGCCCTTCCTCTGAGAGCAGGGTCAACAAATAATTGCTCTTTTAAAACATTAAAAGTATTAACTCCGAGCTGTGGAAGAATAAACGAAGCAAATGCATAAGTAAAAAAGATTCCAAAGAAAATAGCAAAATAAACTCTTATAGCCTGATTGTTCTTGAAGAAAAGAAGTATTGATTCAAAATGCTTTAATGAAGCTCTTTGTTCTTTCTCCTCCTCACGCTCCTCTTTCCGAAACATCTTCTGAAGATAAGGAAGAATTAACAGAGAAGTGAAAATCACAGATACAATACCTGAGTTAGCACCAAATAATAATCTGGCAGCAATTATTCCAATAATAGAATATATAACTGCAATAAGAAAAGCAAACCCGACTTTTTTCTCAAGCCAGCTTTCTGGAAATAAATGCTCAAGTACCATAAAATATAACTTTGGTTTAACTCATATAAAAATATTTGGTTTAATATCTAAATAGAAATAAATGATTTTATCTTGTTTGTTAATCTTATCAGTCACTTCCTTGTTTTTCAGGTATAAAACGTTCGCAATCTTTACTTACACTGTTTTTGTCATTTGTATTTCTATAGAGTTCAATCTCAGTAATACACGCAGGATAACTTATAATTCCACTTGTTCCTTTTCCAACAGTGTTGTTTGTATTTATTTCTGTTGTATTTTTTTTTAATGATTTAAGTTCTTCCCAAAAACTCTTTATTCTTTCCTGGTCTGTTTTTAGAATAATTGCTGTTGCAACTATAACTATGATTATCAAGATTATAATCATTATACGATTATGAAGAATTCTTTTCTTTTATTTTCATCATTTTTATTTAAAGAATAAAAAAATAAAAAATTTTATTTATTGACATGCGCCATTGTTGCATGTGCCTGGACAGTTGATGAACATTGTCACAGGTTTGTTTTCAAAGCACATTTGTTCTTTGAGTACTTTGTTACTGTCACACACATCTTGCACATTATAAGCACTGTCACCTTGTCCATAATCGCCTGACACATAACTACTTACATAAATCCTGTAAGGATCGCTTGCGTCATGGTCAATACAAGTTGCTTGTAATGTTGGAGTGCATGCTCCGTTATTGCATCCGTTTGGGCACGTAAAGACTTTGGAAACAGATTTTCCATCTACACAACCATATTCAGTTATTATTGTTTCTGTACAATAGTCTTTATTTGTTAATTTTTCACCAGTCTCAGCATACCAGACTAGTGTTCCTGCTTTATAATAATCGTATCCATCGTCAGAATCTGTGCACGCAATCGGATCAATACAGTTACCTGTTGAGGTATTACATGTTTGTGTTGGTGAACATTTGGCTGCATAATTGCAGTTGTTGTTTATGCATGTGTCTGTTGTGCAAGCGTTGTTGTCATTGCAGTTTGTGTTTGTTGTGCATTCTACGCATTGATTATTTTGGCATGTTTTTCCTGTTGTGCATTTTGTTCCTGTTCCTGTGCATTTTCCGCATTGGTTGGTTGGTGTTATTTGCACTCCGCAGTTTATTGTGTTTGCTGCGGGGCATGTTGCTGCAACATTAGTGTAAGTACATTGATTATTTGTACATGCTTTGTTTTTGCATGCTTGGTTTGCACAATGACTGATACTTGTGCATTCAACACAATTATTATTTGCATTATTTGGATAATATCCTTGTTGGCATTTGAACTCGCACCTTCCAAGAGTTCCTGTGTTGTTGTAAGTCCATCTAGTTGTTTGACTTACACCATGTTGGTATTGAGGGTTTCCTCTAATTGAATATCCTTGAGTTGGAGTAGTTCCTCCACAATTTTTTAAATCCATTATGCAAGAATTTGTTTCAGCAGAGTTCTTGAAACCTGTTTGACAGTTATATTCACAAGCTCCTAGTTCTGCTTCTGCTTTATTAGGTTTGTGTACCCATGTTTTTGTAGTTCCCATGAATGTATATTTAATTGCACCTCTATCAGCATGTGTTGGCTTTGTTCCTTCGCAAGTTCTTATATCAGGAACACACTTAAGTCCATCTGCTTTGTATCCTACTGCACATTTGCAAGTGTTTCCATCTCTTTCAAAATTCTCATTAGTTTTACAACCCCATTCGCAAGGCTTCAAATTATTGTATGCTGATGAATATGTCCAGCTCATGCCAGAATACGTTCTGTCAGTTCCCATATTTATTCCAGCTCCAGAAGGATCAGTTCCGCGACATGCAGTTGGTCCGCCAGAACCACTGCATCCAGTAACTATATCACAAGGGTTATTACCACAGTTTTCTTCTAATTCCCATTTAAATTTTGATCCATCACAATATCCTTGTTTTTCATAGTAAACAGTGATACCAAATTCAGAATCATACTCAGAACGACATTTATATTTGTCTTCAATTCCCTCTTTTGTATAAAATAATGTGTCTGTTTCATAACAGTTGCATTGATTTGCTGTTGTATCACATCCATTGCTTCCGCAAGAAAGATAAATAGTTTTGGCTTGAGTGCAACTATCAATTTTCAATATGCGTCCTCCCTCACATTTATAAGTATAAGTTGGAATGCATTGGCAGTTTGCATTTTGGCAGGATTGAGTTCCGCAATCTTCAAACTTAACATCAGGTTGGTTGCAGCTATTAAACCACCATACATTTCCATTATGACATACTTTGTATGCTTTAGAATCACATTTTTCCCAAACACCACCGCAATCACTACATTTCCAGTCTGCATTACAACCATCAGGATATTGATTACAGCAGGTGTTTGTTGGACCTGAACAAGTCCATCCTTGATTATTACCATAAGCTTGTCCAACAAGCGACTCTTGATCTACTTCTATGCTATCAAATGCAATTTGCTGAGAAGCATATCCTTTTCCTGGAACTTTGGCAATGATTACCAGTGCAACAATTGCTACAATCGCTACTATTGCTATCATAGCAAAATTATAATTTATTTTTTCTTTTTTTGCTTTCATTGTAGACACCTCCCAGCTTCGCATCCATTTGCGCAGGGAATTCTAATCATCGCCCCGGTTTGTCCTTCACAAACACGTTCTATTAAATTGGTGGTGGTTCCGCATGTGTCAGATATGGTAAATGAATTGCCGTCAGAATCAATTCCTGTGATTCTGCCAAGAACATATGCATCAAAACCATCGCTATCAGCGCAAGTTACAGTTGGGTTAGGTACACATCTCCAGCTCTGGCATCCATCATTGTTTACATAAGATGCAGAAGTTGAACCTGTTGGGCATTCAGGTTCGCTGTTGTCTATACATACTATTGCTGATTTTCTGCATGCTCCATCAGTACATGTTGTTCCTTTTGGACATTCTCTCACACTATTAGCCATGCTCCATGCATTATTTTCATAAATGCAAATCATTTCTCCTAGTTGAAGACCGCCACCATAGCATTCATCTTCATATTTTTTCCCATCATAAGTTAAATATCCTTTTGTATAGATGTCATCTCCGTCAGTATCATAGCATTTAGGAATGGGTTCCAGATTACAATCCTGTGGGCAATAACCCATTGCATCTTCTTCTGCACTACAATAACCGTCACCACAGATTTGTCCGGGATTACAACTGGCGATGAAGAAAGCTCCAAAGATAACTACAACTAGAAGAAGATACCATTTCATTTTATTCAACCCTCACACACATTTTTTTTATAAATTATCAAAAATTGTTTGTTATTCTTATTTTTGTATTTGTATTATATAAATATTATGTTATTTCCTCCGAACTACGTACAACTAAAGCGTGTTTTTAGCTTTATGTTGTACTGACGTGCTTTTTACTAGATTTTTTGCAAAAATCTACACTAGACACACTGGACATGGGTTGACGTAGGGTATATAAAGAATTATGGCAATCTATATGTTGAGGTAAGAAAACAATGCTTACCTTTTCTTTCTTTTTTAAGAAAGAATCACCTCCAGCTCTCTGGTACCTTAGTAGTGCCTAACTAAGAGGGCTTTGAAATAAAACCCGAAAGGAAGGAGGAGATGAACATGGAAAAAAATACAACAGGAAACTTGCCTGTAAAAAAGTTTAGGGCAGGAGCTATTTCTGCAACAGTCTGGGAAAACCAGAACAAAAGCAAACAAGGAGAGGTCATAAGCTATAAATCTGTTAGCTTTGAAAGAAATTATAAAGATGCTAATGGCCAATGGCAAAAGACCAGTTCTTTAAGAATGTCTGATTTGCCAAAAGCAGCTCTTGTGATAAACAAGGCTTATGAGTTTCTGGCATTGAACAATTCTGAAACTGATGATGAATAAGAGGTGATATTAATGCAAAAAGCAGAAGTAATAGCAAAAGTAGAAAAATTTAAAACAAAGAGAGAGGTCCCAATAAAAATGAGTTCTAAAAAAACAGAAAAAGAGTTGAAGATAGAAGACCTTCCGGGAATTGGAGCTGCTTCAGCTGAAAAGCTCAGAGAAGGAGGTTTTGATACTTTGATGAGTATTGCTGTGGCTACATTAGGCGAAATAGTAAATTCTGCAGGTGTTACTGAAACAACTGCAAGAAAAGCTATCAAAGCAGCCAGAGATGGAATGGATATGGGGTTTCAGTCAGGATTAGAGCTCATGAAAAAAAGAGAGAGCATACAGAAAATTCCCACTGGATGCAAAAACTTTGACACTCTTTTGGCAGGTGGTGTTGAGACTGGAGCTATTACTGAATGCTTTGGTCAGTATGGAAGCGGTAAAACCCAGATTGGCCAGATTCTTGCAGTGCAAACGATTCTTGCAGACCCTGAGGCAGTAGCTGTTTATATAGATACAGAAAATACTTTTAGGCCTGGCAGAGTCATTCAATTTTGTCAGGCAGTAGGTTTAAATTCTGAAGATGTTCTAAAAAACATTAAGGTTGCAAGAGCTTTTAACTCTGACCATCAGATGTTGCTTGCTGAAAAAGTTGAAGACCTGATAAAAGAAGGCTTGAAAGTCAAGCTTGTTGTTGTGGATTCTCTTACTGCTCATTTCAGAGCAGAATTTGTTGGCAGAGGAACCCTTGCTGAGAGACAGCAAAAACTTAACAAGCACATGCATGTTCTTGCAAGACTCGCAGTCATACACAACCTCGCTGTTTATGTTACAAATCAGGTGATGTCCAAGCCAGACCAGTTCTTTGGAGACCCGACAGAAGCAATCGGCGGGCACATAGTAGCTCACAACAGCACTTACAGGATTTATCTGCGAAGAGGCAAGAAAGGCACAAGAGTTGGCAAACTTGTTGACGCACCCGACCTTGCTGATGATGAATGCATATTTCAGATTACTGAGAATGGAATTGAGGATGCATAAATTTTTTTCTTATTCTTTTTCTATTTTTTTAATTAACTTTATAAATAAATCTTTATTCTATAGATATATAAAATACATATTTGGAGGAATAGTAAATGTTTGAACAAAGACGAAGATTTGCGCCTGTGAGAGAAGGCGATGAGTTGGATGTAAGGATAGAGGCTGTTGGTGAAAAAGGAGACGGCATTGCAAAGACACAAGGATTTGTTTTGTTTATACCTAACACCAAAGAAGGCGACGAAGTAAGAGTGAAAGTGACAAGAGTTCTTCGAAGTGCAGGTTTTGCAGAAGTTATTGGCAGTGCAAAAGCAGCACCAGCTGCATCTGCTAAGCAAAAAGAAGCTGTTGTAGAAGATAAATCTGAAGAAGAAGTTGCAGAGCTTGAAGAAGCAGCTGAATCAATGGATTCTGAAGACTTTGGAGATGATGATGGGGCTGAAGATGAACCTGCTGAAGAAGAAGCTCCTGAAGATGAACCTGAGGAAGAGCCATCTGATGAGGATTCTGATGAAGAGCCTGAAGCGGAACAAGAAGCTGAAAAGGCTGATGAAGACAACACAGATGACGATTCTGACAAAGAATCCAAAAAATAGGATTAATTGTACCGAATAAAAAACTTTTTAATATTATTATTTTTCTCTTTTTCTTATGAGACTTTTCATAGCGACAGACATATCTGAAGATGTCAAGCAGGAAATTGAAAGAATAAAGCAGCCTTTTTCAGAAATTAAAGGTGTGAAGCCTGTTAGAAAAGAAAACATGCACATTACTCTCAAGTTTCTTGGAGAAGTCAAAGAAGATTATGTTTCTAAAATCAAAAATGCACTTTCCAAAGTGAGTTTTGAGCCATTTAAGATGAGCATTGACAAGATTGGTTATTTTCCTAATGAAAAACAAATTAGAGTTTTGTGGATTGATGCAGTGCCTGTTGAGCCTTTGGCAAAATTAAAAAAACAAATTGATGCTGTTTTGCCAGAATATAAAGATAATTACACTTCTTTTAGTGTTCATTTAACATTTGCAAGGGTTAAGTATATTGCTAATGATGAAGATAAAAAGAAACTTCTGGAATTTGTGACTAATACAAAATTTGAGAAAAAAGAGTTTGTTGTTGATAAGTTCAAGCTTTATCAGAGCACACTCAGTCTAGAAGGTCCTGTTTATGAGGATTTAGCAAGCTTTCCAAACACATAACATTTATAAATCACTGCTTTTTCTATAGTCGTAAAGCCCTGTCATGAGGTAAGCCGCAAGGGACTCTTGGCACACTGCACGGGCGATAAATTGCAGTGATAGAGACTTATTCTGTTGCTGTTTAATAAAATAAAAAGCATAAAGTAAACAGGTGGTAAGAATGGATATATTGGTTTATACAAGATCAGAAGCACTTGAAAAAAAGTTGGACCCTAACAATGTTGTTGCTTTCTGGGATTTAGCAGGTGTTCCCCGACAAACAGATCATTGTGATATTGAAAGGATATACTTTGCAACAAAAGGTGCGATAAGAGGTCACTGTGAAATAGATGAGGTATATTATGAAAGAATAACATTTATACCTTCCACCTGGTCTGAATTCGCAAACCCTATTCCTCACCATCAATTTCAAGGGTTTAAATATGTCCGAGGAGATTTAAAACAAAAGATTGAAAAGGAAGATTAACATGTCAGTGTTCAAAAATAGAAAATTTTTGACACAACAAAATTAAAAATTTTGAGTGCCAGAAAAGCGAAACTTTTCTGAGCACCTCAAAAATCAGGAGGTGATTTTTGATGGAAAAAGAATTATTAATACCAAACGATGAATACTTGAAATCAGGAATTCATATAGGAACAAAATTCAAGACCAAATATATGGAGAATTTTATCTATAAGACAAGACCAGATGGACTTAGTGTTTTGAATGTACAGCAGATTGATGCCAGGATTAAAGTTTTGATTAGTTTCATGTCAAATTATGCTCCTGAAGATATTATTGTTGTTGCAAGGAGAGAGAATGGCTGGAAACCAGTACAGCTCTTTGGAGAACTTACTGGTGCGAAAACATATATTGGAAGATATCCGCCAGGCATTCTTACAAACATTCAATTAAGAACATTTACTGAAGCTAAAGTGCTTTTTGTAACAGATCCCTGGCCTGACAGAAATGCTGTTGAAGATGCAATAAAAATGGGAATTCCAGTTATTGCTTTGTGTGATACAAATAATCAAACCAATAATATTGACTTGGTAGTGCCGGGTAATAATAAAGGAAGAAAAAGCCTAGGATTAGTATTCTGGCTTTTAACCAAAGGTTACTTAGAAAACAGAGGCATGATAAACAAAGGCGGATTCACACACACAGTTGATGATTTCTCTGATGAATAAAATTATTTATTATTTTTGTTTTCTTAATCTTTGATTAAGTGCTCAAAAATATTCTTTATATTGTTGAGATTCAAAAATTTTTAATTTTTGTTTTCTTAATCTTTGATTAAGTTTCAAAAATTTTTAATTTTTGTTTTCTTTATTTGTTTCTTCTTTCTTTACTTCTTTGATTCCTTCATCAATAATTCTGAACATAATACTTTTTCCTTCTTCTATACTTCTGTGCTTTTGAATAATTGCAACTCTGTTTGGACCGCTTTTTTTGAGCTCAATCAAACATTTACTCATGTTTTTTATAATATTTCCTCCAACAAGCTTGACTTGGTCTTTATTCTCAAAATCAGCATAAACCTGGGTTGTCATGATTACTGGAATATCTTTTTTTCTTGCAATCTCAAGAAGAGTTCTGACCTGAAATGCCAAAGAATTATTCAGCCCTCTGTTCATCTCTTCTTTGAGCTCTGCGCGATAAAGCATAGTTATGCTGTCGACAAAAATAGCTCCGACATCCTGCTTAATAAGAACACTAAGATGACCAATTGCTTTTTCCTGCTCTTTAAAACTTGTAGGCTTGAGAAAAATGATTTTTTCAAGTGCTTTTTTAAAATCAGGACAAATTTGTTTGTATCTGTTTAATGAGAAGCTTCCTTCTGTGTCAATATATATTACTTTTTGCCCTTTAACACTATTGGCAATGCACAAAAGAAGAAGATTGGTCTTGCCGCTGCTTCCAGGACCATAAATAGTAGTGATTATTCCTTTATCATACCCACCTTCTAAAAGCCAGTCCATTTCTGCTGTGCCAGAGTTAATCTTCGTCTCCATGTTATGAAAGAATTAGCAATAGATATATATTGTTATTGTTTTTGTATTATCTGCGCTATCTATTGTTTTGCTGTACCTTGGCATGTTTCGTACATAGTCCTTAGGCCCTGCTTTAATGTTATGGGATCAGCGATTTTTGCATGAATAAAAGGTTTAATTATCCATTTTTCTGCAATATTAGGGTTGAGATATATAAATGTAAGATTTTGTTTTGTCTTAAATAAATCCCAGTTATCTGCAAGAACCTTAAAATTATGCTCATTGCATAAGCATACTAAAAAGAAAGTTTCATCTTTTTTTATGTTCTTTATATTGTCAAGCTCAAGGTTTTCTTTACAAAGAAAAACAGCTTTTTTTCCTTCTTTGTATTCGCATAAAACCTTGTTTTCTTCCTCTTTATAACTAACTAAATCCTGTTTGACCATGTCTCTTTGTTTTATGTATTGTACAGCCCATTCTTTTAAGTCCATGTCTATCTCCTCTTTAAAAATAGAAATACCATGTAAGGAATTAAAAAGCAAATAAGGTAAATTATTCCTATGATAAATGGATGATGTTGAATACCCAGTCCCAATTGGTATTTGAGTACATTTACTCTATTCACAACAATAATGAAGTTGAGAAGAGCAATTACAGGGATTAATAATGCAATAAATAAGTGGTGATGGTCTTCAAGCCAGTGTAAGTCCTTTATTATGATAATTATTAATGCTCCAAGCAAAAAACCCAGCATTCCTGTTAAAATATAGCCCCAAGCATTTGTACTTGCAATAAGTATAGGTATGAGCATAATTGAGAAGAAAACAGTTCCTAGAATTCCTATTATCAAAGTAAACCAGTAAAGACTGCTTTCTAGCTTTTTTACATGTGGATGCTTGTTTTTTTCAGCTTTTTTGATAATTCTTTCAACTCTGTCTATCTCTGCTTTTTCCCATCCTTTTTTATGAAGTCTCTTCCTCATGAGATGATAATTGGTTTGAAATGTATTTAAATATTGCTATTTACAGTCAGAAGTAAATCAATATTAGTAAGAAATAATATTGCTTTGAAATGTTTTGAGCAAAAAATTTATATAATAACGAATAGATGTTCTGTATGAACATGCAAATCAACAAAAAGATGACACATCATCATGTTGAGTTAATTATTCTTGTGGCTATAATTGCAGCTCTAGGATTGATTATTATGTTTATTAAATCAGGAATTTAAAATAAACATTAATTATTAATTAGAATTCATCAGTCATTCTTCTTGTTTCTCTTCAACATCAGCTTCTTCAGAAAATTCTGAATCAATCTCTTCTGTTTCTTCTTCGACAACTTCTTCAATGTCTGTTTCTGGCTCTATGATTTCAATTTCTTTTTTAAGTGCTTTAATCTCTTGTTCAAGTTCTTCTTTACTGTGATCATTAGCTTCAATCTTTGCAATGCTCACAACTTTGTCTCCTGCACTCATTTTCATGATTCTTACTCCTTGGGTGTTTCTTCCAATAACATTAATGTTTTTAACTGGTATTCTAATGAGGATTCCTTTTTTAGACACAACCATAATCTCATCATCATCTCGTACAGACTTAATTCCTTTTACTCTGCCGTTTCTTTCACTGCAGATAATGTTTCGAACACCTTTTCCACCTCTGTTAATGAGCCGGTATTCATCAAATTGGGTTCTTTTTCCATAACCATTTTCAGTAAGTGTCATAACACAAGCATTGTCTCTAGCAATTATCATACCTACTACAGTATCATCTTTTCCAAGCCTTATTCCTCTGACGCCGCTGCTGTTCCTGCCCACTGGCCGTGCATCTGCTTCAAAGAATTTGACAGCCTGACCATTGCTGCTTGCAATAAGTATTTTCTGCTGTCCGTCTGTAAGAATAACTTCAACAACAGCATCATCCTGATTAAGATTAATACCTATTATTCCTCCTTTTCTAGGCCTGCTATAAGCACTGAGCTTTGTTTTCTTAATAAGACCTTTTTTTGTTGCAAACAATAAGAATTGTTTGTCATCAAATTCTCTTACAGGAATAACTGCCTGGATTTTTTCATTAGGATCAACTCTGATTAAGTTGACAATAGGTTTTCCTTTGCTTACACGAGCTGCTTCAGGAACACTATAAACCTTTAGCCAGTAAACTTTTCCTTTGTCTGTAAACACAAGCAAGTCTGAGTGTGTATTGGCAATAAATAAGTGTTTGATAAAGTCTTCTTCTTTTGTAGTTGCTCCGATTACTCCTTTTCCTCCTCTTCTCTGGGTTTTGTAAACATCAATTGGCTGTCTTTTTATATAGCCTGCGTGGCTGATTGTAATCACATTTTCTTCAGGCTTAATCAGATCTTCCATATCAATTTCTTCTTCAACATCTTCCTGAATAAATGTTCTTCTTTCATCACCATATTTTTCAATGAGTTCATTCATTTCGTCTTTAATAATTATGAAAATCTTGTTTTCATCAGCAAGAATCTCTTTCAGCTTCATGATAGTTTCAATTAGTTCTTTGTGTTCATCTAGTATTTTTCTTTGCTCTAAGCCTGTAAGTTTTTGCAGTCTCATATCCAGAATTGCCTGTGCCTGCTTGTCAGAAAGTTTGTAAACAGCAATCAAATTAGTTTTTGCAATAGCAGGAGTCTTGGATGTTTTTATTAGCTTGATAACAGGGTCAAGATTTTCCAGTGCAACAAGAAGGCCTTTGAGAATATGTGCTCTTTCTTCTGCTTTTTTTAAATCAAAATCTGTTCGCTTTCTCACAACAACACGCCTGTGAAGCAAAAAGCTTTCAAGAATTTCTTTTATGTTGAAAGTTTTGGGTTGGCCATTGTCAAGGGCAATCATTATTGCGCCAAAAGTTGATTGCAATCTTGTGTGTTTAAACAGCTGGTTTTTCACAACTTCAATGTTTGCACTTTTTTTAAGCTCCAGAACAACTCTCATTCCGTTTCTATCACTTTCATCTCTTAAATCTGAAATCCCTTGGATAGTTCTGTCATTCACGCAATCTGCAATTTGCTCAATTAACTGAGATTTATTGAGTTGATATGGTATCTCTGTTATGATTAATCTTTGTCTGTCTTTTTTCTCTTCTAATTCAAGCTTTCCTCTTACTCGAATAACTCCTCTTCCAGAAGTATAATTATTGATAATTCCTTGTTTTCCAAGAATAATTCCTCCTGTTGGAAAATCAGGACCTTTGATTATATTGAGAATTTCCTGAATATCAATATCAGATTCATCAATAAGCGCAATAATTGCCTGACATACTTCTCTAATATTGTGAGGTGGAATATTGGTTGTCATTCCAACAGCAATACCACTGCTGCCATTGATAAGAAGGTTAGGTATCTTACTTGGCAAAACAATTGGTTCTTGCAAGCTGCCGTCAAAATTTGGCTGGAAGTCAACAGTATCTTTTTCAATGTCTGCAAGCATTTCATCGCTTATCTTAGCCATTCTTGCTTCAGTATATCTCATAGCTGCTGCATTGTCTCCATCTACACTTCCAAAGTTTCCCTGGCCTTGAATAAGAGGATATCTTAATGAAAAACTCTGCGCCATTCGAACAAGTGAGTCATAAACAGCAGTGTCTCCGTGCGGATGATATTTACCAAGAACTTCTCCAACAATTCGGGCACATTTCTTATAAGCAGTATTATATTTGATGCCAATATCATTCATGGCATAAAGAATTCTTCTGTGAACAGGTTTTAGTCCGTCTCGAATATCTGGTAAGGCTCGTCCTACAATGACACTCATTGCATAATCCATGTAAGAAGCTTTCATTTCATCTTCAATAACAGTTCGAATTACTCGTTTTTCATCTACTTCCGGCTCAATGTTTGGAGCTGATTTTTCAGATGTTTTTTCTTCCTGGTCTGTAAGCTTTTTTGGAGTCATATTATACCTTTATATTATTTAGATTATCGTCGATAATTAACCTTTAAAAGTACGTTTTCTGGGTTTATAAGTGTTGTGATTTTTTAAATTTTTTCTATATTGAAAAGATATGTTTATTTTGCTTAAAAATAGCTTATAAATAAATGACTGAATAAAACTTCAAACTCTCTTCAGAATCTGGGTCTTTTTCTCATTAGAATGAATCTTAAACCTCTTGCCGCAATAAACACAAGTCTTTACAGCGCTAACTATTTTCTGAGGATTAGTCTTTTGCTGATGCTTGCATTTAGGACAGATAACAATTAAAGTCATGAAAAAATAGTAAGAAAACAGGTTTATAAACCCTACGTCAAGGGATGTCCAGTGCGTTTATTCCTCTTTTTTTTCTTCTTCAGCAGGAGCTTCCTCTGCTGGAGCCTCTTCTTCAGGTTCTTCTTCTTCAGGTGTTTCCTCTTCTGTATCTTCAGATTCATCAGCATCTTCTTCAGGAAGTTTTTTATCTTCTTTTTCTTCCTCTGATGAGGCAGCTTTAGTTTCAGCTGATGTTTCTTCTTCTCTTTCTCTATTTAATTCTTCCTGCCTTTTAAACAACTCGTCGTTGTCATGATTATCATTTCTCTTGCTAAGGTCATCAATTTTTGCCTCAATGTTCTTAAGAAAATCTTCATCAGGCTTGTTGTCTTCAATGCTTGCTTTTTCTTCCTGCTCTTCATCTTCTTTGATTTCAGGTTCGTCAATAACTTCTAAATCACCTAATTTGTCTTTTGCATCTTTTTTTTCTTCAGGAGGAACATCAACAACATCGAGTTTGCCAACATGTTCTGGTTCTTTTTTCTCAGGCACTTTTACATCTTTTAATGCATCTTTAATATCTCCATCTCCTGCAACATCAAAATACTCAAAAAACTTAGGAGTCAGATTAACTCTAAAACTCCTGCCTTCTTTTCTTTTCTCTACAAAACCAGCATCAACAAGAATTCCAATTTGCTCATAAGCATTTGTACCTCTTATCTTGACAACTTCTGCCTGTACAACAGGTGCTTTGTAAGCAACAACTGCCAGGGTTTCAAGAACAGGAAAAGGAAGCTCTGTGTCAGCTACAATTTTTGTGACAAGATTCATGTATTTTTCTCTTACATTGAGTTTCCAGGAATCCTGAGAATTTACCAGCATCAGGCTGGTATCTCTTTCATCATATTCATTTTTTAATATGTTAAGAACATTATTTACTTCACTTTCAGAGCTGTTTGTAAGTTCTGCAAGCTCTTTTTCAGTCATCATCTTTCCAGACGAGAATAACAAAGACTCTACTTCTTTTTTTAACTCCATCTCACCTTACCCCTTTCTATGGTATTCTTTATCTTTTTTTACAAGTTTTTCATTCTTAACAAGAGCATCAAAAAATGGCTGCAACTGCTTTGCAGGTATGCCTATTCTTTTGCTTATTTCCTCTGGCTTGTGGTATTTTTCAGTTGCCAAGAGCAAAGAATTCTGAATTAATGCATTCATTCCTTTTACAGCAGCGTCCTGTTGGATATTTGCCTGCCTTACAGTAGCAGAAATTTCATGAAGCTTTGCAAGCAAATCATTCAGCCAGTTGGTCAGGTCTTTTTCTTTGAATGTCAAATCCTTAGGAGCAATAATATCAATATTTGCAGGCATAAAGTTAATACATAGCCACACAAGCTTCTCAATCGTGTCAAAAATCATTTCAGTCTCAGCATAAATACCCCATAATTTTCCTTCTGTTTCTTCTGCTTCGCCGATTTCTTCACTAAGAACAGTGATTTGAAAGTCATTCTTTATATTGCCCAGATAAGAAATCATGGATTTTTCAATGTGCTCTTTTGGGCTGCCAAGTATTTCAAAAGTTACTTGCGCTAAAACACCGCCTTCTTTAATCTTTTTCTGAATTTCTTTTTCATCCATAGAGAATTCTGAATTCGGCAGGATATATAAATTTATCGCCTCTTTGAAAGGATTAAACCGACGATGAGAAGGCACAGGATAAATATGAAAAAATAAGGCAGATATTTTATCATCTTTACATTATCTGACTCATAAACAGTCATTCCTGTGATTGTTGCCAATGAATAATTAGTCAGATTATTTTCTTTTTCCTCTATCATATTTGGTTTTTCTAACAGCACTGTATGGCTTATATTTTTCTTTTCTTCAGTTCCCTCTAGTTCAACAAGCAAGGTTTGTGTGTCAATGATTTCTCCTTCTTTTTTCAGTTCAAGAAAAAACAGATTTACGCCTATTTCTGGCTCAACAACAAACTGAAGTTTATCAGAGTCCTGTATTATCTTGTTTTGTTTGCCTTTTTTACTAAATAAAGTTGCTTCATAAACTTCAGTTATTCCAGTTCCTTTTATGCTGGCATAAAGATTTATTTCCTTGCTGTATTTTTTGCTTCTGGTATAAAAAGAACTAATTTCTCCTTTTAACTCAGGTTTATTTTCTTCGCACAATCCTTTTTTATTACCTTTGATCATTATCTTCTCTGTCATCTCCAGGCCTAGGCCTTCGACAACCAAATCATAATTGCTTTCTGTTTCCCCAATTCCACAGTTTGGTTTTAGAATCACATTAACAGTCAGATTATAATCAGAGTCTTTTTTGTTCAAGTAGAATTTTACTTCTTCAGACACTTTCCTGTTGTTTTTCTCAACAAAAGCTTTTATCAAACTCTTTGTTGTGTCTCCTTTGTGAATGCTGAGCTTAACATTGAAATTATCTCCAAAGGCAAAGACTTCTGATTTTGGAAGATAGATATAATCTATGCTTATGCTCGAGTCAGAATCATCATCTTTTCCAATGTTTGATTCTTGTTTTTTTACAATAATCATTTTTTCATTTTCACTATTTATGTTTATATTTGAATTATTGCAGCCAACAAATACAAGCTTGTTTTTGACTAGAAAAACCCTGTCTTTTTCCACAATTTTAGCAGTCCATGTTTTTTGGTTAGTGTTGCTGGTGTTTGTTCTTTTTTTCACATCATTGCCAAACAAATCTTCAATCCAGTACTCAAAAATATAAGGATATGTTTTGTTGTTTATGATATTATATATTTTAACTTTCTCGTTGTTTAGATATATTTCTTTGTCTGTGCTGAGATTTATGCTTATGTTACAGCTGATTTGAGAAGGATTGATAACAGTAAAGTTTTTGCATACAGAAATTGTTGTATTTATGATGGTTCCGCACAGAGTATAATTTCCTGTTTCTTCAATAAACAATTTACCTGTGTTTGATGATGAATAATAATTAATTGTTTTATTAAAAACATCTTCTTTTATTAGAGTATTATTTAAAACATCATTTTTTGTAACATTGTATTTGACACTGACATTCACATAATTTTCTCCTCCTGAAACATGATTTAGATTAGTGATTTTGAACAATGAAGTATATGTAACTCCTAAGAATAGGTTTTCAGAAATTATTATTTCTATTTTTAAGGTCGGGTTTGTTATATTTTCTTCTGTTTGGTTGTTGATTGTCTCATTTTGAATTATAGGTTCAGGTTCATCAATGGTTTCATTAATTGTTTCATTTATGTTTTCATTTTCAGATTCATTAATACTAATATTAATACTTTCATTATTAATGTTTTCATTGATTATCAAACAGTTTTCTTTTCCAGGGCTTCCTCCTAATTCACATGATTCCTGCCAGGTTCCATTTATTAGTTCTAAGGAATAGTCATTGTTGTTGGCTAAACTACCGTCATAACCAATCATATCAATAAGAATGTTGTTGTAATAAAGAAAAACAGTATCTTCGCCATTGTTTAGGTTGTTCCCTATTGTAGCGCCTGCGTTGTAAATGCTGCAATTGATGTTTGTATGATTAAATCCTTCTTCTACAATCAGACTGAAATTTCCCTGAAAAAATTTTATTAATTCCAGTGTGTCATTACTTGCAAGATCACCTATTGTATATCCTGTCAAATTGTCTGTTCCAAATATTTCAACAAATTCTTTGTTATTGTCAGAGCCAGACGGATTATACATTATTTCATTTATGTTAATCCCCCAAACTAATTGAGCAGATAAGCAAATCAGTAATAATAATGCAATTTTCTTCATCACTTAGTTTTCAGAATAAGTTATTTATATAATGCGTGTATAAAAAATCGGATCTTTTTCTGCTAATTCGGAAAGCTTTCGAAGTTCAGGGTCTGAGATTTCAAGTGGATCAGGTCTGTACATATGCCTATGATCAATTTCTTTTTCAGCCACGGTTTTATGTAAACAAAAAACATTTGTTGCTTTTGGTACAATTTCGATTTTAATGCCAGATTTCGGGTTATCTATTTTATATGGTTCGCCATCCAGTTCCAGATAATAATCTAAATTTTCTTCTTCGTCATAATTGAGAACACTTAAGAGAATATTTCTGACATTATCGTGTTCTTTTCTTTCTTTCGGAGGTGCTGTTTTCAAGGCATGAGCAAGCTGGTGTTCCAGCAGAAATAATGGTCCTCTTTCTAGTTTCATATTTTTGGTGATGACGACACGTCCAACACCATCATCTAATGCAAAGTTGGAATATCTATATAACCCCGAAGCTGCGCGTTTGCCATTTAAAAAATTAAATGCTAAAATATTATCAAAAATATTATTGAAATGAGAGGAATCTGCGTCATCATTTGTATTTTTCTGGTCATAATTTAACATATATCCTATTTCAAGAGGTTTAAATAACTGAGGCTCTTTTGCTCTTTTTTTATTTGTCTTAATCTTAATAGCTTTTTGGACAAAACGAAGCTTTTTGAAAAATCCTCCTCTTTTTTTATCATCATTCACTTCATTGCAGATAAGGCCGTCAATTCCAATTCCAAAAATATTAAATCCATAAATTTCTTTTTTTTCATCATAATTAACTTTAATCAAATCAATTTTTTTTACATAATCTTCCAGGCGCAAATGTTGGTCTAATATTTTTTTTATTAAGTTAGCAGTTCTTGGAATATCTCGGTTACCATTGATTCCGAGACTTAAAGGAAAATCACAGCTCGTGCCTCCTGGTAAATAACATCCTATTAATTTATCGATGTTAGGATGAAGATTTGCAACTTTTTGAAATGTGCCATCACCGCCATTGACAATCGCCATTAATTTATAATCAGGATATTTTTTCAGCTTGGAAATTTCTTGACTTATCATCTCTTGTATTCCGTCTGGTTTTGGGCTTATGTAATGATGAAAATATTCAGAGCCAAATTTTTCTTTCATATAATCTGCTATTTTTCTTGAATTAGCAC
Organism: Nanobdellota archaeon; assembly: GCA_018819305.1. Lineage (GTDB taxonomy): Archaea > Nanobdellota > Nanobdellia > Woesearchaeales > SM23-78 > SM23-78. The sequence goes on along the minus strand of JAHJQO010000040.1, from coordinate 77,807 downwards.
CTGCCATAGGATTTGTAAGAACAAGTATTGGAAGCTTTATTCCTAAAGCTTCTTCAATTTCATTTTGTTTATGTTTTTCATATATACTCATGTATCCCAAACTCCAGCAATATTTTGTTTGCAATCAGGACACTTACCTCTTTTTATTCTGTTCTGAGAAGCATGAAATACGCTTCTTTTTATAACTGTTTCCCTGCATTTAGGGCAAAAAGTATTGGTTTCACCGCCAACATTTCCGAGATAAACATAATCAAGATATTTTTCTGCAATTTCTTTGGCTTTTTCAAGGGTTTCAACAGATGTTGGCTTAGCATCAGTCATTTTATAGTCAGGATGAAACCTTGAAAAATGAATCGGAACATCTTTTCCAAGTTCTTTTGCAATCCATTTGCACATTTCTTCAATCTTTTCAAAATCATCATTTTGGCCAGGCACAATAAGATTAGTGATTTCAAGCCAAACACCTTCTTGCTTTAGAATTTTTAAGGTTTTGAGCACAGGTTCAAGCTTTCCTTTGCAAACTTTTTGATAAAAATCATTTGTAAAAGCCTTTAAATCAATATTTGCACTATCCAATACCTTGCAAAGCTCTCTAAGAGGTGCTTCATTAATATATCCATTGCTTACAATAGTGTTCTTTATGCCTTGTTTTTTTGCTTGTTTTGCAATATCAAGCATGTATTCATAAAAAATAGTAGGCTCAGTATAGGTATAGCTGATGATCTGGCAATTGTTTTCTTTGCAAACCTTAATTACTTGCTCTGGTTTTAATTCTTCAAATTGATTATCTATATTATTTGCATCTGCTTTGCTAATTTGCCAGTTCTGGCAAAATTCACAGAAAAAATTACATCCAATAGTGGCAATGCTAAATGCTTTTGCACCAGGCATAAAATGATAAAAAGGTTTTTTCTCAATTGGATCGACATGCACCGCACATGGCCTTGCATAAATTAAAGAATAGAGTTTGCCAGCCATATTCTTTCTGACTCTGCACATTCCTATTTTATCAGGCTTGATTATACACATCCAAGGACAGAGTTCGCACTTCACAACCTTATTGCTCAGTTTCTTGTAATACAAAGCTTCCCTCATAAAAAGAGTTAACATAAGGTTATTTTAATGATTTGTTATTGGTGAGCGTTAACGAATTTTAGGGTTTAATACCCTTATCTTTAATTTGTTAGCTCGCCAATTCAAAAATTTGTCAGTTACGAAAGTTGTAATATTCATTCTTTTAAGTTATAAGGGGGATTGAGTGACGAATTTTTGTTATATAAACAGAAAAAAATAAAAATGACGTCGTATTTATTAATAAATAATAGCAAGATTTAAATAGTTTGAGAGACAATTTCCTATTAAAAGAGGTGGGGTATGGGTATATTTAATTTTAAGAAGAAGAAAGACATTCCATTTCCTTCTAATCCAGCAGAACAAAAAGAGGAGCCTGAAGTAGTTGATTTTGATAAATTATTATCTGAAGTACCTCCTCCCCCTCTAGATTTAAAATCAGGGCCTGGAGCAAGCTTCGGAGCAATGCCTGCTCAAGATTTAGAAAAAGAATTAGGATTTTCAGAACCATTTAACGCAGAGCTGACACCAGTTCCTGCTGAACCAGAACCAATTTCTACATATCAGATTCCTCCATTATCAAAAGGAAAACAAAACCAGTTACCTGTTTCAGAAACCGCAAAGCCTGCTTTGCCAAAATTTAATTTAGATTCAAAACCAGCGGTAAATTCCAAACCCACAGAACGAGATAATGGATTTGAACTTCCTGATTTTGATGACAAGGAGATGAAGGAGTTAGAAGAGCTGAAGATTGCTGAAACAGAGCATGTGGAAAGGAAATTTGAACCAGGACCAAAGATAGATTATCCCAAACCAATGAGACCTGTATTGGTTGCAGATGAAAAATTCTTTGATGTGAGAAGTTATCTAAATACAAAGGAAGACATTAACACTGTTAAAAATCTAGCAGGTGATATGGAACTTTTGTTAGGAAAGTATATTGATACAACCAAAGCTAAGAATGATAAATATCATGTTTTGGCTAATGAGTTGAATGTACTGCAAGAAAAATTAATGCTAATAGATAATAAACTATTTGAAGATAATATTTAAGAGGTGACCAGATGATGAGTGAATCAAATCCTGTTTTTGTAAAAATTGACAAGTACAAAGAAATCCTTAGTATAGTTGATGTTGTCAACAAAAAAGTGCTTCATGTAAAACAGCTTCTTGCAGAGCTTGAAGACTTTAAGACCAAGGAAGAAGAAGAAATAATGAACTGGGAAAAAAGCATGGAAGAAATATCCCAAAAAATCGAATCAATGCAAGAGGAACTATCCCAAGAATAGGAAAAACAAAATGACTGATAAAAATATCGGACAGCAAGAATTTTTTATGCAGATAAATAATCCTAATGGGTTCAGAAGAAATATTCTGGAAGCTTCAAAACTAACTTTAAGTATATTAAAAGAAACCCATAGAATCAGAAGAATTAGAGAAGCAAAACATGAATTAATACACAGGATAACTCATGAAATAAAAGAACTAAAGCTTCTGGTGAAAAAGATTGAAGATCTGATGCCTGTTTATACAAAAGCAGACCTAAAAAAGAAGTTCCCCCACATGGTCCCAGATAAAAAGACACACATATCTATGTCTGTCAAAGAAAAAAAATCAGAACATAAACAACCTGCTAATAAGCATGTTGCTGAGATTGACAAAGTAAGCCGAGCACTGGATGAAGTACAGAGAAGACTGCAGGGACTCTGATTCTCAACACCTTTTGAAGAAAAACACTTATAAACTAAACCTTTTTCCATAGATTTAATTGAGGGGATGCCGGAGTGGCCAAATCCTTTATTGGAGGCTAAACGGGATAGTTTTCCGGTATATTGGTACTAGAAAATCCAAACTCAAGTTATTGAGTGATGAGGTCTCTAAATGAGATCAATGATATGCTCTATGGGCCATCTATTGGCTTAGTGCCTACGAGGGTTCAAATCCCTCTCCCCTCATTTATTCATTATTTCTAGAGATTAATATGCATCCTTTGTTTATTTTTCGATGCCATATTGCGTTAAATCACTTCCAACAATGTTTCAACTATCAAATTATGATTTTCTATTTTTAATTGGCACTGGACATATGTGTGTGACCTATTTAAACACAAAATCTTTTACATAGTTTCAACCTCAATTAATTCGGTGATTTAAATGCTTAATCAAAAAATAAAAAATAAAGATTTATTAAATAATCCTAAAATCGCTGAAATTTTAGGTGCTTTTATAGGCGACGGATGGATTGAAAGTGATAAAGATGCTCTTTATATAACTGGAAACACAACTGAAGATAAGCAATATTATGACAATCATCTAGCTTCTTTATTTTCAAAGTATTTTGCTCCTGTAAAACCAAAAAAATTTCCTTATTGGAAAGTTTATGGAATTGTAACTTACAAAAAAGAAGTAATTAAAAAAGCCATAAGTCTTGGTTTTCAAATTGGTCCTAAATCATTAATTGCTGAAATACCTAAAAATATTTTATATTCTAATAATAAAGATGTTATTAAAGCAGTTTTAAGAGGTATTTTTGATACTGATGGTTCTTTTTGGTGTGAAAGGTCAAGAGCCAAGACGTCAACTGAATGGAAAAAGAATCATAATTATCATCCTGAGTTGAGAATAACATCTTGTTCTAAAAAGTTAGTAGAACAAATTAAATATTTATTGAATAAGTTGGATATAAAATCGAAAATAACACAAAAAGGAAAAAAAGGATTTAAGTTTGGTAGAAACATAAACGACTCGTATGCTTTGAATATAAGAAGGAAAGCAGAAATTGAAAAATGGTTTAAAATCATTGGAACAAATAACCCAAGACATAAGACAAGACATGATGTTTGGAAAAAAATAGGATATTTACCCCCTTATACATCCATAGAAGAAAGAATAACTATTTTGAAGAAAAGAGTATAAGTCATCTGTTGGCTTAGACAAGGAGTGGCCTTGGCAGGACAAGACGTTAGTCTTGGAGTAATGTCTACGCAGGTTCGAAAGAGATTTTTGCAAAAAATCTCGTAAAAAGCAGGCGACTCCTAGTCTTCGACCGGAGTCCCCTTGTGAAAAGCAAAAACTCACGAAAGCCCTGCCGTCCGCACTTTTGTTCTTTTCAACCCAAAAGCTTTAAATACTCTATTCTTGGTTAATTCTATTCATGGGTTTACAAATAATTCCTGTTGGTGGTTATTCTGAAATTGGCAGAAACTGCACTCTTGTAAAAGTAGATGATGAAGCTGTTATTCTAGACATGGGCCTGCATATGGATAATTATATTGCTTACACTGATGACCTTGAAGAGCTTCACTCTGAAAAAGACATGACTGCAAAAACCATGATACGGGCTCAGGCAGTTCCCAATATTAATCAAATACATGACCTTTGGCCCAAGGTTAAAGCAATTTGCATTACTCATGCTCATCTTGACCATTTAGGCGCTGTTCCGTTTCTTAGCAACAAATTCAAAGCAGATATTCACTGCACAAGATACACTGCAGAAGTATTAAGTGCAATTCTTAAAGATGATGAAATAAATTTGAGAAACAATATTGTTATGCATCCTGTGAATTCAAAATTTAAGATTTCAAAAAAAATAACAATTGAATTTATTAATATGACTCATTCTATTCCGCAGACAGTAATTATTGCAGTGCATACTCCTTATGGAACTGTTGTTTATGCTAATGATTTTAAGCTTGACAATGCTCCAACTCTGGGTGAAAAACCTAATTATAAAGGACTGCAAAAGATTGGAGAAGATAATGTCAAAGTCTTAATTCTGGATTCTCTTTATGCAGGCACGCCAATGAAGACACCAAGCGAGAGCATTGCAAAAGAAATGCTTAAAGATGTTCTCTTAGGTGTGAATTCAGAAGGCAAAGCTGTTATTGTGACAACTTTTTCCAGCCACATTGCAAGGCTTAAGAGTATTTTTGAACTTAGCATAAAACTTAAGAGACAAATTGTATTCATCGGCAGGTCTCTTTCTAAATATATTACTGCGGCTGAAAGAGCTGGTATTATTGATTTTTCAAAAAAAGCAGAATTTGTCAGGTATGGCAACAAAGTCAAAAAGTTCTTTGGTAAAATCAAAAAGCCTGAAAAATACTTGTTTGTTGTCACAGGTCATCAGGGTGAGCCAAGAGCTATTCTTCCAAGAATGCTGAGTGAGCATTTATATGATTTTAAAGAAGAGGACCATGTAATTTTTTCCTGCAGTATAATTCCTGTTGAGGCTAACATCAGAAACAGAGATAAGTTGGATAATGAACTTAAGAGAAAAAAAGTAAGATTATTCACTGGTGTGCATGTTTCTGGTCATGCATTTAGAGAAGACCAGAGAGATTTGATAAAACTGCTTAAGCCAGAATATATAATCCCAACTCATGCTGATGTTAAAAGGCTTGAAGCAATGAAAGAGCTTGCATTGCAAATGGGATACAAATCAAAAAAAATTAAGATTCTTAAGAATGGAGACAAGGTTAATTTCTAATTAATTATATATTAATTATATTATTATATTTGAATTGTTATAGTTCTTTACCAAAAAACTTATATATTCCTCCATTGTCTCTCATAGCATAAAGGTTAAGGTATATATTAAGGTATAAATATAGGGGGGTTGTAATATGAAGCTTACACTTGCTGATTCAAAATATCTAAAAGAGAGTGTGTCAATTATTTCTGACTTAGTGACAGAGGGGACTTTTAAGGTAACACCTGATAATATTGAGCTTATTGCCATGGACCCTGCAAATGTGGCAATGGTTATTTTCAAGCTCATGGGAAGTACATTTACAGAGTATGATGTGAAGAAACCAGAGCTCTTAGGAATCAACCTAAACAATCTTAAACAGATTCTTCGCAGAGCAAAATCAAATGACATCATATCTTTGGAACTTGATGATAACAAGCTAAAAATAACTTTAAAAGGCACAAGCACAAGAACTTTTCACATGCCTTTGATTGATGTTGAAGAAAAAGAGCAAAAAGTGCCAGATCTAAAGTTTTCAGTTACAATAACTACAGATTCAAGCATTATTAATGAAGCCATCGAAGACGCAGATATTGTAGGTGAATCAGTGAGCTTTATAGCAGACCCAAAACATTTTGTTGTGAGTGCCACTGGAGACCTGAACAAGGCAAATATTGACATAGTTGGCGGTGACGGAACAAAAATTACTGCAACTGAAAAAGTAAAAGCAAAATATTCCTTGGAATACTTGAAAAAGATTATGCAGGGAAGCAAGTTAAGTGATAAAGTCACATTGGAATTTGCAAAAGATTACCCTCTAAGAGTTGAGTATATTGAGAAGAACAAGGTTCAGCTTGCATTTATACTTGCTCCAAGAGTTGATAATGACTGATTTTTGATTTTTTATTAAGAGGTGGGTGTTGTTTTATATTTAAAGGAGCCGCCTTATGAAAAGAAGAGAATTCATACAGTATCTATCTTTTGCTTTGTTAGATTTTAAATCTGTTTTTAATCATTCCATATATAGTAATAAAGATAGTAAGAATCTTCAGATTCTTCTTAATCCAGGCCATAACAAAGCTGTATTTAAACAGGGTTATGGTTGTTATATGAAAGGAGTGGGATATGAATATATTATTAATACAAAAATTGCTGAGAAAACCCAAGAATTTTTGCATGAGCAAGGATTGAACGCTACTCTGACTCGTGATGAAATAGATTATTTGCCAAGTATTGAGACTTATTTGAAACATAATAAAGAAGATCTATTGGAAAAAATATCTGAGTTTAGAAAAAATAATACTGGAAACCATCGTATGCCTTTGGAAGAAGCCGTAATTCAATTATCCATTCTCAAATGGGCTGAGAGCCAGCCAATTGATTTGATTATTAATATTCATATAAATGATACAGTTGAAGAATATAGAGGTAAGTTTTCTGGTTTTAGTGTTACAACCAGTCCTGAAAATGGTTCGTTTGAAAAAAGCAAATTATTAGCTCATTCCATATATGATTCGCTTATAATGAGTTTTAAGCCAAGTAACAATAAGGCTGATTTGGTTTTAGTGAAGCAAAACAACATCAAAAAATACATTCCTGGATTCATGATGAATGACTACTTAATGCTTGGCCATGCATTGCATAGGACTCAAATCCCTTCTGTGCTAATTGAATGTGGGTTTATAGATGAAAAATATAGGGAGGATAATTTAGCAATATCAGATGAACGTGTGCAAAATGAGTACGCACACATGATTTCAGAAGGCATTATTTTATATAACAATAATTCTCAACTGAAACCTTTATAAATAAATCCTTGTTTGTGAGCATCATGGCAAAGAAACAAGTTAAAAAAACTGAAAAAAAAGTTGCAAAGAAAAAGGTAGCTAAGGAAGTCAAAGGCGTGTCAAAAGATATGGTTTTAGGTGATATTGCTGCTAAGTTTCCTGACTCTGTGCCTGTGATGTTTAAGCAGGGTTTGCATTGTATAGGATGTGGTATGGTTGCTTTTGAGACTCTTGAGCAGGGATGCCAGGCTCATGGTATGAGTGACAAGGACATTGACAATATGGTTGATGAGATGAACAAGGCTGTTGAGAAGGCAAAGAACAAATAAACAGCAAGAAACATAACTTTCAACAAAAGCCTAAAAAAGTTTTTGAGAATGTTTTGTAAAAAACATACAAAACATTTTTAAACAAATCCTGAGTTTATAGGAGAATAAAATGGCAAAATACAAAGTAGAAATTGATGCGGAACAATGTACTGGCTGCGGTGCTTGCACTGCCTGCTGTCCTGATAGTTTTGATATGAAAGATGATGATTCAGGCATGCCTAAAGCCGTTGTTAAAACACCTGATGTTGATGAAATCAGCGCAATAAAAGACGCTGCAGAAGTCTGTCCAGTTGCTTGCATTCACATTACAGAGACTGAAACAGGTAAAAAGCTGATTTAAGACTTTTTTATTATTTATTTTTTAAAATACTTTTTCTGTATTATATTTTAAACAACGTAAATCTTTATAAAGACCAAATAAACCCAATATGTAGGGTTTTTTATCATCTTAGACACTATATGTGGGGTTTATGCTATGAAATGTCCATTTTGCTCAAGCAAGGATACAAGAGTGGTTGAGACGCGGGAAACAGAAGAAGAAGCTACCCGAAGAAGAAGAGAATGCCTCTCTTGCAAGAAACGATTTACTACTTATGAAAAAATAGAGAACTTTAGTCTGAGAGTCATAAAGAAAGATGGCAACAGAGAATTCTTTGACAAGGAAAAACTGAGAAAAGGCCTTCTTAAGGCATGTGAGAAAAGACCTGTGAGCAATGAGCAGGTTGACAAGATAGTTGATGATATTGAAAAAACTTTAAGAAACATGCAGACAATGGAAGTTAAGAGTTCTTTTATTGGTGATTTGGTTATAAAGCATCTTAAAAAACTAGATTCTGTAGCTTACATAAGATTTGCTTCTGTTTATAGAGATTTTAAGGATATTGGTGAGTTTGAAAAAGAACTCAAACTTCTTAAGAATAAAAATAATAATAATAAAACAAAATTGAAAAACAAATTTTGAAATCACAAAAGCAAAACTTTTGAGACACAAAATCAAAGATTTTGCTGATTTTTCAAAAAAATAAAAAAAGAGGATGAAGAGGTTTTAAGATGGTACAAAATAAAAATGCAGATGCGCTGCCGGTAATAAAAAAAGAATTAATTAAAAACAAAGCTAAAATCAGTGATAATGCAAAAACTGTTCTTGAAAGAAGATATCTTGCTAAAGATGATAAAAACAAACTTTGTGAGACACCTGAAGAATTGTTTGCCAGAGTAGCAATCAATATAAGTCTTGCTGACCAGAATTATGATTCAGATGCAGATATCAAAGAATCTGCAAAAAAGTTCTATGATTTAATGGCTGCTTGCGATTTTCTGCCTAACTCGCCCACTCTTATGAATGCAGGAAGGCATTTGCAGCAGTTGTCTGCTTGTTTTGTCCTGCCAATTGATGATGATATGGGAAGCATAATGCAGACTTTGTATGATACTGTAATGGTCCATAAATCTGGCGGAGGAACAGGGTTTAGCTTTAATAAACTTAGACCTAATGGTGCTAGAATAAAGACAACAAATGGAACATCGCCAGGTCCGGTATCTTTTATTAGGATGTATAACAATACTACAGAAGAAGTAAAGCAAGGAGGCACTCGAAGAGGAGCAAATATGGGCATCCTTAGAATAGACCATCCTGATATTATTGATTTTATTTATGCAAAAACAGACAACCAGGCTATGACTAATTTTAATTTGTCTGTGGCACTGACAGATAAATTCATGGAGGCTGTTCAAAAGAAGCAATATTATCATCTGGTTAATTCGCACAATAAAAAAAATTATAATTTAGAACAATTAGAACTTGTTCAGCAGCAAATACACAAAGATGTTGCAAGTCTTAGATTAAGCTCTGATAATAAAAAAGTATTTGACAGACATACTGATGAAGAAATTGGTGTTGTCAGAGAAGGAGATGTTTTGCTGAATGCAGAGAAAGTTTTTGATTTGATTGTAAAGATGGCTTGGAAAAATGGAGAACCAGGCACAATATTTATTGACAGAATGAATGAATATAATCCAACTCCTAATGTTGGAGAATTCGAGAGTACAAATCCTTGCGGAGAACAGCCTTTGCTGCCCTATGAATCCTGCAACTTAGGTTCTATTAACTTAGCTAATTTTGTAAATAAAGGAGAAATAGATTATGACAGACTGAAACAAGTCGTTCATGATGCTGTTCATTTTCTGGACAATGTTATTGATATGAATAAATATCCTTTAAAGCAAATTTCTAAGATGACTCTTGCTAACAGAAAAATTGGTTTGGGTGTTATGGGCTTTGCAGATTTGCTTATAAAGATGAAAATTCCTTATAATTCAGATAAAGGAACAAAGCTGGGAGAAAAAATAATGAAGTTTATTGATGACGAATCTAAAAATGCTTCTGTTGAACTGGCAAAAAAAAGAGGAACTTTTCCGAATTTTAAAGACAGTGTTTATGACAAAGATTCAAAGAATTTTAAAGGCAAAGATTTGCTATTGAGAAATGCAACTACAACAACTATTGCGCCAACTGGTTCTATCAGTATAATTGCAGGAGCTTCCAGCGGAGTCGAACCATTATTTGCAATTGCTTTCAAAAGAATGAATATTCTGCACAAAGGAGATGTGTTGATTGATATTAATCCTTTGTTTGAAAAGCAAGCCAAGGACATGAAATTTTATTCAAAAGAATTAATGGAAAAAGTATGTGAACAAGGAACAATACATAAAATTGATGATATTCCAAAAGAGGTAAGAAATTATTTTGTTACTTCGCATGATATTAGCCCTGAATATCATATCAAGATGCAGGCTGCATTTCAAAATAATATAGATAATGCAGTTAGCAAGACAGTGAATTTTTCTAACAAAGCAACTGAAGCAGATATAAAAAATGTTTATGAAATGGCTTTTAAAACAGGATGTAAAGGTGTCACGGTTTATAGGGATGGAAGCAGGGATGAGCAAGTGCTTAATATTATGAAAAAGGAAAAAGAAGTAGAACAGCCCCCTAAAAGAGCAGCTGCTGTTAAAAAGAAAAGACCTGTTGTCACTGTTGGTGCCACAAGAAAAATAAAAACAGGATGCGGCAATCTTTATGTAACAATTAATCAGGATGAAAGCGGAGAGTTATTTGAAGTTTTCAATCAGATTGGAAAAGCAGGAGGATGTGCTGATTCTCAGGCAGAGGCAATTGGCAGGCTTTCATCTCTGGCTTTAAGATTTGGTATAAATCCAAAAGAAATCATAAAAGAGTTAAAAGGCATTAGCTGCCATAGGCCTGCTGGTTTTGGCACCGATAGAATGCTTTCATGTGCAGATGCACTTGGAAAAGCAATAGAGAATCATATTAAAGAGATGGGTGTGCAGTTACCTCATCCTCCTCAACAGAGCGAACTGGTGTCGTATACAGAAAATCCAGATGAGGGCAGTCCTGAAATAGTAAATCTTACAGGTGCTTGTCCTCTTTGTGGAGGTCCGCTGATGCATGTTGAAGGATGCATTAAGTGTGCTGCTCTTTGCGGTTATAGTGAGTGCAGCTAAACTTTTCATATGTAAATGGGAATTAAAATGACAAACAAAGGTTATGTGCATATATACACTGGAGATGGAAAAGGAAAAACAACCTGTGCAATAGGCCTGGCCATCAGAGCAACAGGTGCTGGCAAAAGTGTTTATTTTGCAAGATTGTTTAAGAGCGAATCAAGTGAAGATGCAATTCTAAAAAAAGTAGGAATAAAACTTGTTAAGTATGATGTTTTACATCCTTTTTTTAAAAAATACTCTGAAAAAGAAAATGAGCAAAAAGCAAAAGAGTGCATAACTTTTGTTAGAAATGTTTTTGATGATGCTGAGAAAGGAAATTATGATATGCTGATTATTGATGAGATGGGGCCTGCTCTTAATTGCGGCTTTGTTAAAGAAAATGATCTAGCAGATCTTATAAAGTCAAAGCCTGAAAATATAGAGCTGGTGATGACTGGAAGAGGATTCACCCCAAATATTCTGGATTTATGCGATTATGGCACTGAGATGAAAAAACTAAAGCATGTTTATGACCAAGGAGTTATGGCTCGTGATGGAATTGAGAAGTAAAAATGATATTATTTATTTTTCTTGGTTTTATTGATGTTCTGGCAGGAGCATTTATGATTGCCACGCATCTGAATTTTCTTAATGAATTGAAAATTGCTCTTATATTTGCTTTTTATCTGATTATGAAAGCAGTTATTTTTAGAAAGAGTTTTCTGAGCATTCTTGATCTTCTTGCAGGAATTTACTTTCTGCTTGTTATGGCTGGAGTGAGAACGTTTTTAGTGTATGTATTTGCACTAATCATGATTTATAAGTTTGTTGTGAGCCTGATGATGAGGGGGCCGGGTTGAAGAATTTGGCTTTGCTTTTTGGGTAAAGGGTTTGCTTGCAACAATAATATTAAACCACGGAGGTGTGTTTAACATAAAAACCCTGCCGCCTCTCTTTTTGCTTCAGGCTGTGAGGTGAAGGTTTGAGTAATCATCATGACCATTCATGGTGATCTACCCTTTGTTATGGTAAAACCTTTATATATACTCTATGAAGGCTTTTTACAGGTTACAATACCACAAGCTTTTTAAATGAAATCCGCCCATTTACTACTATATGGTATACTGGCTTGATTTTGTATATAGCCCGCCGTGGTTCTATGGAAAAGACATTGCAATAGACATAATTGGCCTCATAATTGTTTTGTTAATAGGATTTTTTAGTTTTAGAAACTTTGCTCTTGACAAAAAAAACAAAAGACACTTTATTCTGGGAGGAGCATTTGTACTATTAGGATTATCATTTATTGCTAAAATACTAACCAATCTTTTTACTCATATGCATGCGTGGAAGTTTAAACCCTTCCTGATAAATATACTTGGCAAAGAAATAGTTGCTTCTTCAGGTTTGCTATCAGCATTTGGATTCTTTTTGTTTGCTCTTTTGACTTTGTTTGGCTTTTACATAATATATGCACTTTCATCAAAAGACGAGCTGTCGATGAACTATGTGATAATAGCTTATTTTATTATTGTATTAACTTATTTTACAAGATTTACTTATTTTATCCTTTATGTAACTGCATTTGTCTTTTTACTGGCAATAAGCAGAAGATACTTCTTGTCATATAAAAAGAACCGATATAAGAATACTCTTTGGCTGTGTCTGAGTTTTAGTGTAATAACCCTTAGCCAGTTTGTATTTATATTCACAAGTTCAAATCCCACACTCTATGTTCTGGCAGAAATCATTCAGTTAATTGGCTACTTATTCTTACTAGTTACATTTTTGATGGTGCTTAGGAATGCAAAGAAAAAGAAGTAGAATAGAAATAATAAACGACATGTTATATACTATTAGTAATAAAGGTGGCAAGATAAAACCCACCCATTTAATGTATAAAGCTAATCTTTCTCACACACAAATGAAGCTTTACCTGCAGGAGCTGATGGAAAAACAGCTTGTTGAAGAGCAGGATGTAAAAGGCAAGACAATGCTTGCGATAACCAACAAAGGATTCTCATTCATACAGCAGTTCAACCAGATGAAAGAGTTCGAGAAGACTTTTGGGTTGTGATTTTTTAGTGGGGCTAAGCGAGCATAGCGAGCGCATGCCGTACGTTGGGTGTCAACTGACCATAATCAGTTGTTCGAGAAGACTTTTGGGTTATAATTGTGATTGTCCACGAATTCTGCTTATTTTGCGTTAACTTTTTAAGAAATCAGTGTTTTCCAGCTTTATTGGGGGTGGTAAATTGGCTGAAGAACGAGAAGTAGGTGCTGTGTCTCATTATTTTACTAATATTAGTGTTGCAGTCATTGAGATTACAGATACCTTGAAAAAAGGAGACAAAATACATATAAAAGGAGCAACATCTGACTTTGTTCAGACTGTCGACTCAATGCAGGTTGATCACAAAGAAGTCGAAGAAGCAAAGCCTGGCGATGATATTGGGATGAAAGTCGCAGAGCATGTGAGAGAACACGACAAGGTTTTTGTGGTTGAAGAATAAATGTAGAAACAACTTTTATATAACAACTTTAATATAAATTCTTTTGTAGTATTCTTTTTTGCATGTATTTTTTAAGATGTTTTTAGTTGCATTTTCTTCTATCATTTTTAGGTGTTTTTTGTCCCGAAGTGGTTATCGCATAAATATATATACTTAATAGCTTTATTTCATTTAAAAATAAAGAAAATTAGTTTAATTAGGAGGTGTAAACATGAAAAAAATTAAATTTGTTGTTTTGGGCTTATTTTTAGTGTTGTCCCTAATGTTTGCCAGCGCAGTTGTATCTGCGGTAACTTGTGCGGATAAGGATGCGATTTGTAGTGGTGCTGGCCTTGTCTTTAGCTGTAATGATTACATTGGTGGATGGGGGCGTGACTGTACTTGTGGTGAACCTATTTTTCAAGAAGATGGAGAATTCTACTGGAGGAGTGTTTGGTCAGGATCCTGCCGTATTTCATGGGCAATCTGAAGCTTTTTTAGTATAAATTTTTTTTCTTTTATTTTTAGTTTTTCTTGTTAATTATATTAAATTTCATTAAACTTATAAATGAATATCTATAATAGTGAGAACATGCAAAAAATAGTGGTGATTGGTGGTGGGACTGGTTCATACACTCTTCTGAGAGGACTAAAGAAATATGAAACAGAACTTACTGCCATTGTTTCTATGATGGATTCTGGAGGCAGTACAGGCAGACTTAGGGATGAGTTTGGTTTTCTTCCGCCAGGGGATGTCAGAAGATGCTTATTAGCTCTTAGCCCAGACACAAGCAGTCTTAGAAATCTTTTTGAATACAGGTTTAAAAAAGGAATGGGTCTTAACGGTCATAGCCTGGGTAATTTATTCTTAACTGCTTTGAGGGATATAACTGGCAATGAGGCAAAAGCAATTGAAGAAGCTTCTAAACTTCTGGGAATTAAAGGAAAAGTTCTTCCTGTCACAACAAACCATTGTCATTTAGGTGCGATTCTTGAGAACAAGCAGGTTGTTGTTGGCGAGACAAACATTGACATTCCAAGACATGATGCTGAGCTAAAGATTAAAAAATTATTTTTAGCTCCAAAACCAAGAGCTTACAAAGGAGCAGTAAAGGCTATTTTGGAAGCAGATAAAATAGTGATAGGTCCAGGAGATTTATATACAAGTGTTTTGCCAAATATTCTTGTTTCTGGTATGAAGCAGGCCATTGCCAAGTCAAAAGCTAAGAAGATTTATGTTTGCAATATTATGACCAAACGCGGTGAGACAACAAATTACAAGGCTTCTGATTTTGTCAGGGAAATAGAGAAGTATTTAGGAGAGAAAGTGATTAATTATGTGATATGCAATAATAAGAAGCCTGCAAAAAATCTTCTTGCAAAGTATAAAAAAGAACAAGCTGATTTTGTTGAGCCTGATTTGAAGAATACAAAAAAACTTAGAGTTGTAAAAACCAACCTGCTTGATGATATTCATCTGGCAAGGCACGACCCTGACAAGCTAGCAAAAACAATTATTGAATTAAAATGATTAAGCTGATAATATTTGACCTTGACAATACTCTCTTTGATACATATGAGCAGCTGGGAATGCATGTTCTTGACCAAATGATTGAAAAGATGAAGTCTGCTGGATTGACAGATGAGCAGGAAAAGGTTCTAAGAGAAAAATATGTGACGACTGGTTTCCGAACTGTTGCTAACATGCTAAAACTGTCTGATGAGCTTAAAGCCATAGGGAAATCCACTTATGAGAATATGGATTTAAGCAAGATTACTCCTTTTGATGATGTGAAGCTCATTAAAAGGTTTTCACAAAAAAAAATTCTTGTCACCTCAGGTACAGAGAGGGTTCAGAATGAAAAAATAAGGATTCTGGGAATTGCTCCTTTGTTTGATGAAATCATTGTTGACCTTGAAGGCAGCGGCAATAGCAGGATGAAGATATTCATGAAACTTACGGGCGCGTATGAAGTTAGGCCAAAGGAAGTTTTGGTTATAGGGGACAATGCAGAGGCAGAGATTATTGCTGGAAACAATCTAGGAATGATAACTGTGCAGATTTTCCGAAGACATTTTTTAAAGGGAAAAGCAGATTATTATGTTAAAGATTTGCATGAAGTAAAAAAAATTTTAGACGAGATGAGCTAAATGTGTGGTATTTTTGGTTGTTTAAGTAACAATGATAATATTGCCCTTCTTATGTTGAAAGGACTTAAGAGACTTGAGTATAGAGGGTATGATTCGTGTGGTATGGCTTTTTTGGATAATCATGTAATTAATGTAAAAAAAGATGTTGGGGAAATTGACAGAGTTAATGATAAGGTAAATTTCTTAGAGTTAAAAGGTCATTTAGGGATTGCTCATACGCGTTGGAGTACCACAGGCAAAGTAACAAAACAGAATTCTCATCCTCATCAATCTTGTGATGGGAATATTTCGATAGTGCATAATGGCATAATAGAAAATTATGAAGAAATCAAACAAGTTTTGACTGTTATAGGTCATAAGTTTGTTTCAAATACAGATTCAGAAGTTATTGCTCATTATTTTGAAGAGAAGCTAAAAAATAAATCAATTAATGAGGCTTGTATTGATTTCATAAAAGAAATAAAAGGAACTTTTGCTATTCTTTTATTAAAACAAGATGAAGATAAAATTTATGCATTAAAAAGAGATTCTCCTTTAGCAGTGGGAATTTGTAAAGATAAGAATATTCTTGCTTCAGATATTCATGCATTTTCAAACTTAACAAATAAAGCAATCTTCTTTGATAATGATGAGTTTGGAATTATCACGAAAGACAGCTATGAGTTGTTCAATAAAGACGGGAAAGCAATTGAAAAACTAATAAAATCATTTGAATGGAAAGAAGAAGAAACAGGGAAGAAAAAATATAAGCATTTTATGATGAAAGAAATTGAAGAAGAGCCAAAAGTAGTTGACAGGCTTTTACGTTCGCTTGATTATGAACAAAAAAATGACTTTGGAAAACTTATAGAATTGATAAAAAAATCAAAGAAGATTATATTTGCGGCATGCGGCACTTCTTATCATGCATCTCTTCTAGGAGCATATTATCTTCATAAGATAGGGGTTGAAGTGCAGACATTAATTGCATCTGAGTTCAAGCATTATGCTAATGTTGATAAAGATACTTTAGTAATTGCAATAAGTCAAAGCGGGGAAACTATGGATGTGATAGATGCTTTAAATTATGCAAAAGAAAAAAATGCGAAAATAGTAAGTTTAGTAAATGTTCCTTATTCAACAATTCAAAGAATGAGCGAATTAAGCCTTAATATTCTGGCTGGACAGGAAATAAGTGTAGCAAGTACTAAGGCCTTTGTTAACCAAACTGTATTGTTGTTAAGAATAGCTCAGGAATTTGGATATGGAGTTAATTTAAAGAATTTATCAGCTAAACTGAAGAATTTATTTCAACAAAAAGAAAAAATAAGAAAGATTGCAAAGAAGATTTCTCAATCAAATGATGCATATATAATTGGAAGAGGATTAACATATCCTGTTGCCAGAGAAATAGCGCTTAAGATTAAAGAAATAAGTTATATACACGCAGAGGGAATGATGGGTGGTGAGCTAAAGCACGGAACATTAGCTTTAATTGATGATGGAACTCCTGTAATAAGTTTGATTAGTAATTCTGATGAGGATATTATTTCTAATACAAGAGAAGTAGAAGCAAGAGGCGCAGATATTACTATTATAACCAACAATCCTACTTTTAAAGAACAGGAAAATGTTATTTATGTTAATACAGGCAATGATGGCAAGTTTGGGTTGTTAGCTGCAACAGCAGGACAGCTTCTCGCTTATCATATAGCAGATGTGCTGGGAAGGCCAATTGACAAACCTAAGAATTTAAGCAAGTCGATTTCAGTGCGATAGAATGACCAAGAGCGTGACGGTTAAATGATTATTTTATTCCTCATTTTTTCTTTCATATCTTTTTTCATGTTCTTTATCTGCTCTAGAAAGAAGGTACATCATCTTTGTTAGGAATACTACTCCATCAGCAAGCCTTCCAGCACCATATGCAAAGGGTGTTGAACAAATAATAGCTCCGTCACATACACTTATTCCATATGTCAATGTTGCACCTGCGGCGACTTTACCTATTGTTATTTTTTGCGTAACAAAATCACCTAAGCCATATTTATATTGAGATTCATATCCATAAACTCTTGCACGTTCTTTATTCCTGAAAAGATTTGGAGTGTAATCTTCCCAAGGGTCTTTTCTGCCATTAAGAGCTTCCCTTATTATCTTATTTAGGTTTTTTCTTTTATTTTCGAATATCATTTTTATCACCGTTGCTATTTTTATATGTAGTATGACTTCTGAGATATTAAAAACTTTTTAAAGAAAATTTTGTCAATTTTAGAAAAATATATAAATTATTGTTGATATGAATGTATTTATGAAGGACAAACTTACGAAGAAAGACCAGCGAATAATCTCTGAGCTGGATAAGAACTCAAGGCAGACAGATTCTCAGATAGCAAAGAAAATAGGTTTAAGCAAGCAAGTGGTTAATTACAGAATTAATAATTTGCTTAAAAAAAAGATAATAACAGACTTCTACACAACATTAGACACTGCAAAGCTGGGTTTTAATTCTTATTATGTCTTTATGAAACTTGAAAAAATCAATAAGCAAAAAGAAGAAGAGCTGATTTTAAAATTAAAAGAACTTGACTTTGTAGGTTGGCTGCTTACTGGAGTTGGAAGATGGGATTTGTGTGTTCTCTTATTTGCAGATACAATGGAAAGATTTGATGCACAGCTCAGCCAGATAACAAACTTATGCGGAGACAATCTTTATGATTATAACTTTACCATCATGGTTAGCAGTGAGCATGTAAGCTATAAATTTGTAACTCCTAAAGATTTTTCAAAAGTGAGGCAAAAAGAAAGAAAAGAAAAAATAACTTTAGATAAAACAGACATTTCAGTACTCAAAGAAATCGCTTCAAATGCAAGGATTAGTTTGACAGATATACAAAAGAAAACAAAAATACCAATCCACACTTCGGTTTATAGAATCAAATCACTTGAACGGCAAGAAATAATTTTAGGATACAAAACAAAACTTGATGTTGCTAAACTTGGCTTTCAATGGCACTTATTATTGTTGAAATTCCAAAATATATCAAATAAAAGAAAAAAAGAATTTATTTATTTTTGCGAAAACCATAAATACATCTACTATATCACTCAAACCATTGGGTTTTATAACTTAATGCTTGATATTCATGTAAAAACATCAGATGAATTCCTGAAATTAATCCAAGAGTTAAGAGATAAATTCTCTGATGTAATCAAGATATATGAATCAATCTTTGTATTCAAAGAACACAAAATAAGTTATTTTCCAGAGGAATTGTTATAAATCAATGTTTCTTATAACCAAACTTTTTATTGTATTTTTTATGGTTTATGATGTCAATTATAAATGCTATTATCTCAATTTTTTGTTCTCCTTCTTTTAATGTGTAAAGCATTCGCCAAAAACATGGAAGCTCAACACGAAATAAGTTACTGGCATTATGCTTTTCTTTATAGTATGCAGGTATTAATCCTTTAGATATGGGGATGCCGTATTGTCTGTCTTTTTTTATTAGTTCTATCTTATGTTGAATTGCATCAAATAACATTCTCTCTTTCTTGGAATAAGGAGATTTTTCTTCTAAAAATAGAAATATTTTTTTTGCTTCATCAGAAAATTTTATTGTTACTTTTTTCATAGTTACAGTTGTTAGATAATTATTTATATATTCTTCTTATGAATTTCCGCAAGAATCTCTTCATAAGTGGAAGCTTTTCGGATTGCTTCCCTCCATTTAGGGCTGTCATTTGCAATCCAAGTAATTCCTTTTACACTTATGTATATTTTATTGTTTATGTCTAAATAATCTATGATATTCATCAAAGTGTTGTGGTTAACTTGTTTAGGTAGTATTTTTTTAAGACCAGCAATACTGATAACACTTTCATCCATGTTCTTCAAAGTGTTTTCCACCATGAGAATGGTGTTCAATGTAGGTGAATGTTTTAATTTCTGGATTTGCTTTGATGATTTTTTTATAGTCATAATTATCAATACGTATTAAAAAGTTATTAATTAATAACAAATAGATACTAATTTGTATATAAATGTTTTGGTTTGGGTAAGTTTAAATAATAAAACAAATTCTATTAATGCATGAAGCAAGAACTAACCTCACTAGACCTGCATTATCTTGTCAAGGAATTCCAGTCATTAGTTGGAGCTAGAATTGATAAAATATATGAGCAGGATGAAGACAGAAACGAATTCTTATTTATATTTCACATATCTGGCGTTGGAAAGCAGATGTTAAGGATTAAGTTGCCTGAGCTTTGCTATATGACTGAGTACAAGCAGTTGTTTCCTGACACACCGCCGGGTTATTGCATGTTCTTGAGAAAGCATTTGTCTGGTGCAAGGATTCGGGAAATCAGGCAAAAAGGTTTTGAAAGGATTCTTGAGATTGTTTTCACAACCAAAGCAGGCATCAGAACTATGATTTGCGAGCTGTTCAGCAAGGGAAACATTGTTTTGGTTGATGAAGAGCAAAAAATCAGAGGTCTTCTTAAGTCTCAGAACTGGCAAGCAAGAACTGTCAGAGGCGGTGTTAAGTATGAGTATCCTCCTGAGCAGACAAACACATCAGTTCTCAGTCAGGATCAGTTCAAAGAAGTTGTTTCTAAGTCAAAAATGGATTCAATTGTAAAAACTCTGGCTGTTGACTTTGGACTAGGTGGTTTTTATGCAGAAGAACTTTGCAAAAGAGCTAAGATTGACAAGGATAAGAAATTAGATGATAAATCTGTAGCTTCTGTGTACAATGCTTTGCAGAATATGTTTAACCTTGATATTAAAGCAAACAATGTAGATGGTCAACTTGTTCCTTTTAAGCTGTCTGTAGACGAAGGTAAACAATATGAAACTTTTAACAAACTGTTAGATGATGTGTTTTCAGACAAGATTGTAAAGGATGCAGAATCAAAAGTTGCAAGTGTAAAACAAGGCAAGGAAAGCAAGGTCAGCGTTATAATCAGGAAACAGGAAGAAAGATTAATTTCATTGGAAAAAGGAATCACAGAGAACCAACGCAAAGGAGAGAGTATATATGAACATTATCAGGAATTAAAAGAGCTTCTTGACAATATTAATTCTGACAGAAAAAAAATGAATTGGGAAGAAGTAAAAAAGAAATACAAGAAAAACAAACTAATCAAAAGCATTGACGAGAAAACAGGAAAGATTGTTGTTGATGTTTAATCATTCTCCCTTAAAATCAACTAGATTAAATATGCTGTACTCTCCAAGCTTTGTATGCCCTTTTAAATCAGGAAGTGAGATAACAAAGCAGCATTCTACAATATTTGCGCCAAGTTTTACCATATGAAAAAAGAAGAAATAGAGTATTATTAAATGTTTTTATTCTTATTTATCACAAACAAGCAGGGGCACTCTAAAGAAATGAGCAAGATATGCATGTGTTGTTGAATCGCCTTTGGTCATAATCTCAAACTCTTTTCCTTTTTGCTGTCCCAGAGCCCAAATACTATAATCTCCATTTGAAATAATGAATTGTTTTTTCATGAGCTGTCCAATATGGGCTTGAGGCGATGTCATGACTTTATAATTTTCTTTTTGTGATTTTCTTAATAAATCTACCAGATCAGATTTTGCATCCTTCAAACTGCCTTTGTAGATTAAATATGGTTCATTTTCTTCGACATTTAATTCATTTTTTGTTATTCTCATTTTAAAGTAAGGAAAGCTCTTTTTGTATTTAAAGCTTTCTGCTTAGAAAACCTTTATTAAGGCCAGACAGTCTCTTTTACTTATGAATGAGTTTATAGAAAGATACAAAAAGTTAGGACAAGACTTCGAACCTGCAGAAGTCAAAGTAATGCAAACTCTGAGAATTAACACCCTTAAGATAGTTGAGAAAGAACTGATCGAGAAGTTAAAAGACAGGGCAAAGCTCATAAAAATCTCTTTTCTTAAAAATGGCTATTCATATGACTCTGAAGTTCCAATGGGTGCAACACCAGAATATCTTCAGGGGTATTATTATTTGCAAGAAGCAGCAAGCCAGTTGCCTGCAGAATTACTGGAACTTAAGGATACTGATTTAGTTTTAGATATGTGTGCTTGTCCGGGAAGCAAGACAACACAATTAGCACAGTTAACAAATAATAAGGCAAGAATTATTGCTCTTGATGCTAACAACCCAAGGCTTCCAAGCTTAAAAAACAATCTTGAGCGATGCGGCGCAAAAAATGTTCTTGTTTACAAGAAAGATGCAAGATTTGCAGAAGACCTGAATCTCAAATTTGATAAAATTCTTCTTGATGCTCCTTGCTCAGGAAACTTTGCAGTTGATTCTAATTGGTTTGAAGAAAGAAAACTTGAAGATTTTGAATTAATGGCAAAAACTCAGAAACAGTTATTAGAAACCGCTGTTGAAATATTAACGCAGGGTGGAATACTAGTTTATTCAACCTGCTCTCTTGAACCAGAAGAAAACGAACTCGTGATTAATTGGCTGCTGGAGCAGCGAGATGATATTATTCTTGAAAAAATAGATGTTGATATTGGTGATTCTGGTTTGACAAATGTTTTTGGCAAAGAATTAAACCCTGAAATTGCAAAGTGCAAGAGATTATGGCCTCATAAAACAGGGACGCAGGGATTTTTTATTGCAAAGATTCGAAAGAAATCCTAAATAAACTTTTTTTCTCCGAAAATTAACCATAGCATTATTTAAATCATTAGTTTAGACTAATTCTAATAAAATTTTGAGGTGATAAAATGGGATTAAGTAACCGAAAAGAAGAACAGTTAAAGAAAATGCCTATTATCCAAAGTAGGATAAAGGTAAGCAGAAACGGCAGATACATAATACAGCAGACAGTAATTACAAACATCAAGCCAATTGAGTATTACCAGGCAATCCTGGCAAACAATGTGAAAGTATCTGAAGAGCCTCTTGGAGAGGATGAATGGATGCTTGAAGAAGGCGCAGACATTGCTAAGAGCATGGCTTAAATTATTTCTTTTTTTCTTTTTTTATGTTATATTTTTTTTAAGAAAAATCAACAAAATTTCATAAGAAATTTTGTTAAATTAAAAGTTTAACCAAAAGTTTTATAAATAAGTTTAACATACTGTGAGGTGTTCAGGTTGAAAAAAGTATTTTTTGACTATCACGCGTCAAAAAGGATGCTCCAAAGAGGATTGGAGTTCAATCTTGGCATATGTGATATGAAGCAAAGAATTTATGATACTGTTTTGTGCGGCAATGCTTCCAAAACAAAGAAGTCAAGAAAAAGAATCATATTTTACAAATACTTTCATGATAATCTTTCATTTTTTGTTTTTTGCATAGAAAACAAAAAAAGAGAATCTTATGAAGTGAAGAGCATAATTATTCAAAAAGGAAGGGAATGAGACAAAATGAGTGTTGAGCATTGTGTTAAATGTGATGCAAAGTTGCATCCAACTAAATTGAAGATAAGCGGCATTGAATTTGAGGGATTGAGATGCATCAAATGTGGCGAAAAAGTATTTACTGAGAAGCAAATGAATGCGGTCGCAGCCGCGCTAGAGCAAAAAAGGCTCAAGGGAGAATATAAGAAACACCCTATTAAAATAGGTCACAGCTATGGGATGATATTTCCCAAAGATATAGTTCAAGTATTCAATCTCGATGCTAAAGGCACGCAGCTAGGAATAAAGGCAGATAAAGCCAGGCACAAGATAGAGATAACTGTGCTGTGAATGGAATAATTCTAACAATTAATTTAATTGTATTGAATAACTCATTTATTAAATTTCGAGAAATTTAAATGGACAGCTTCCCAGGTTTCCCACACATAAGTGCAGTACACCCTGGAACGTATGCGTTCTTGACGTCTGTGTTCGAAATGGGAACAGGTAAACCACGCAGCTATGACCGTCCGTTGCTATAGAACTGGGATTTATTTAAAAAGCTTTCGTCTTTTCTCGAGGGAAGGAATAGACTGGTTTTGCGTTTCATAACCTTTAAAAACACGTTTATTCAACTATTATTTAATTGATTAAGGGGTTAAAAGAGGTATTAAAATGAAAATTTTATGCGTAGGAAGCGGATATGTAGGATTAGTGAGCGGTACATGTTTTGCTGATCTGGGAAATAATGTAACCTGCCTTGATATTGATCAAAAAAAAGTTGATTCCTTGAGCAAAGGTATCATTCCTATTTATGAACCTGGTCTGAAAGAATTAGTAGAGAGAAATGTGCGTTTAGGAAGATTAAAATTCACAACAAACACTGAACAAGCAGTTAAACAGGCTGAAGTAATATTCATCTGTGTTGGAACACCTCCGAAGACTAATGGAGAGGCAGATATGAGCTATGTTTACAAAGCAGCAGAAAATATAGGCAAACATATTGATTCTTACAAGGTTATTGCTAACAAAAGCACAGTTCCTGTAGGCACAGCAGAAAAAGTCAAAAGAATAATCAATGCAGAACTGAAAAAAAGAAAAAAGAAAATAGAATTTGATGTTGTTAGCAATCCTGAGTTCTTAAGAGAAGGTGCTGCTGTTAAAGATTTTCAAAATCCAGACAGAATTGTGGTTGGCACAACCAGTGAACGAGCAAAAGAAATGCTTACAAAGCTTTATAGGTCTATTAGCAGGACAACAAAACCTATATTTTTTACAAATGAAAAAAATGCAGAGCTCATCAAGTATGCTAGCAATGCAATGCTGGCTACACGAATCAGTTTTATGAATGAACTAAGTCATCTCTGCGAGGAAATAGGTGCGGATATAAAAGAAGTTGGAAAAGGTATGGGTCTGGATACAAGAATTGGCTCAAGATTTTTGCAGGCCGGATGTGGTTACGGAGGAAGCTGTCTTGATGGAGATGAAATAATTATCATAAAAGAAACAGACACTATAAGGCCTATCAAAATAAAAGAATTACTAAATCTAAAACTTAGAAACTTAGAGATTGGTAGCGCAGATTTAAATAATAATCAAATATGTTTTGAAAAAATAAAAACAGCAACAAAAAGAGAATATAAAGGAGATATGATTAAAATTGTTACTCGTATGAATAAAACATTGAATGTTACTGAAGACCATCCCTTCCTGGTTTACGAAGATAACAGTTTTAAAATAAAGTTAGCAAGAGATTTATCTTTGAAAGACACAATCCCTTCCATGTTACATTTACCTTCCTTGAGTAAGTATGATACTTTTATCGATCTTATTAAAATATTAGATAAAAAGACGTTTGATTTCACTAAAGTGAGAGTCAGACCAAAAAATCTTCTTTTTAAAAAGTTTGAACTCCAACTAAGCCAGAAATTCAAGTCAACAAGACTTAGAGATATAATTCGTTCAAACTGTATGAACCTAAAAGAATACCTTGATAAAGATGTAGAGGGTTTAGTTCCTAGAGAAGAGTTATTATTGTTTACTGTTAAAGGCACACCATCATATGTGCCTGTAATTAT
Organism: Nanobdellota archaeon; assembly: GCA_018819305.1. Classification (GTDB taxonomy): domain Archaea; phylum Nanobdellota; class Nanobdellia; order Woesearchaeales; family SM23-78; genus SM23-78. Next base: position 52,586 of record JAHJQO010000040.1, on the reverse strand, counting down.
TAAAATTAATTCTTCTTTTATGCGTTTTTTAGGTTATTATATTAGTGAAGGCTATATTCATTATGAAAAAGGCTTAAGAGGCCTAAGAGCAAGAATAGGCATCTGTTTTAATATAAATGAAAAAGAATATTTAAAGGATTTGTTGAGTATTTATGATTCTTTAAATATAAATTATAAAATAAAGGAAAATAAGGTAAACTCCACGGTTTCTATAACGACCTCTTCAAGATTAATAGCTTTTTTATTGGATTCATACTTAAAATGTGGGAAAGATTCTTACTCAGCTGATGTTCCTTCTCTTATTTTTTCTGTAAGTAAAGAAAACAAAATAGATTTTCTCAGAACTTTATTTCGAGGCGATGGGCATGTAGCCTTTCCAAAAAACACCAATTCAGTTGTATACGATTTTGGCAGCATTAGCTATTCTTTAATACATAAATCTATTTTATTGTTTCTGTCATTAGGTATAGTGCCCAGTTATAAAAAGTCAATATCTGCAAAAAGTACGGATTACGCACATTTTTTTAGAATTTCTACAAAGAAACAGATTAAGCAATTACCTTTTTTCAAAGATAAAATAACACAGAAGAAAATAGATTCTGTTTTAGAAAAGTGCACTAATATCAAGAGTGTTGGTTTTACAAGGTTAAACCAAGAGATTTGTCTTGTAGACATAAAATCCATTGATAAACAAAATCAAGAAACATATGTTTATAGTGTTGAAGTTGAGAATACAGAGAATTTTATTACAAGTCATGGTTTAATTGTGCATAACTGTTTTCCAAAAGACGTAAAAGCAATTGCACAAATACTTGAGCAGTATGGTTTCACTTCAAATTTATTGCGCACAGTTGATTACATTAATGAAAGACAAAAAAGAAGTTTAGTTCCCAAATTAAAACGATTCTTACCCAAACTTGAAGGCAAGACAATTGCAATATGGGGTTTATCATTCAAACCAAGAACTGATGATATACGAGAATCACCAAGTCTGACAGTGATAGACCAGCTACTTAAGGAATATGCAAAAATAACAGCTTATGACCCTGAAGCATTGGAAAATGCAAGAAATCATTTTAAAACTGGAGTAAGGTTTGCAAAAAATGCTTATGATGCTTTAGAAGGAGCACATGCTTTAATCATTCTGACAGAATGGGATGAATTCAGAGAGCCTGATTTTGAAAAAATGAAAAAGGTAATGAAGCAAGCTGTGATTATTGATGGCAGAAACTTGTATGATCCTGTCGAAATGAAGAAGATGGGATTTAAATATAAGGGAGTGGGAAGGTAAATTTTCTTCATATATTAATTTGATTAGATAATTAAATAAAAATGAGTTACACAAAAAAAGCAGTTAAAGGAGTAAGTATTTTATTTGTCTTTAACATAATAGCTGCTTTTCTAGGATATTTAATAAGAATTGTTCTGGCAAGGAATCTGACAGTTGCAGAATATGGATTGTTTTTTGCAGTTTTGACTCTTATTAATTTTTTAGTTCTTTTTAAAGATGTTGGACTTTGCCAGGCATTAGTAAAATACATTCCAGAATATCTTGTGAAAAAAACTCCTGCCAAGATAAGCAGTGCAATAATTTTTACTTTTGTAATACAATTGATAATCACTGCAGTGATGGCTGTTCTCATAATTATTTTTGCACAGTATCTTTCAATACATTATTTCAAAGAACCTCTGGCGTATAAAGTTCTTTTAATTTTCATTGCAATTCTTTTCTTGACAAATTTCAGAGAACTGCTCAGGAGCATTTTCCAAGGATTCCAGAGAATGGCAATTTATGGATTAATGTATTTTGCTGAAAATATGCTTCTGCTTATCATGCTCATTATTGGCTTTACTTTGGTAAAAGACATTTTCACAGCTATATACCTGCATATCTTGGTTTATACATTGATTGTGATAGGATTCTTTTTTGTATTTTTCAAAATATTTAATATTTTCAAGTATAGAAGTCCCATAAAAAAAGACTTAAGAAAAAAACTCTTTGCTTTCGGGGTGCCAACGACTTTGGGCAGTATAGGTGGTATGATAATTTTGTATATTGATATTCTTATTTTGACTTATTTTAGAAGCCTCGCAGAAGTTGGCATATACAATGTGGTTGTTCCTACTGCGATGATGCTTAATTTTTTTGCCATATCTATTAATATAACTATTTTTCCACTAATATCAGAGCTTTGGGCCAGAAAAAAGAATAAATTGATTCGGCAAGGTGTGAATCTGCTACAAAAATACTCTCTCATTATAATTTTACCTGTGGCACTTATAATGTTTTCATTTTCATTTCTAATATTACAATTATTTTTTGGTCCTGACTATATATCTGGCACGTTAGCATTTCAATATTTATTAATAGGTATAGTATTCCTTATTTTAGGTCAAATCCATTTATTTGTTATTGCAGCTGTTGGAAAACCTAAGATTGGGGCTAAGATTATGTTCATTGCAGCAGGAGTGAACATTGTCACAAATTTCATTTTTATACCTTTGCTTGGAATGCTGGGAGCAGCAATCACATCTTTATTAAGCTATTTTCTAGTAATGCTTTTGTCTTCATTTAGCTTATCCAAACTAATAAAAGTAAAAATTCCTTGGTTGAGCTGGCTAAAAACAGTCATTGCAGGTGCATTCTTATTAATCACAGTATTTATCTTAAAAGAAACATTAAATGTTAATCCACTCCCTGAAGCTATAATATGCATAATTAGTGGAGTAGCCATTTATATAGGAGTTATATTCTTGTTTAAACTCGTTGATTTAAAAGAAATAAAAAGTCTATTGCCCTCTCAGATTTCACGCTTTTTCTGAGCTTTTTTTAATTTCTCAACAACAGAATAAGGAATTTTCATCTCATTGATTTGTGTATTGCGTATTACACTGTGAAAATCAGAACCACCAGTCATTAGAAGATTTTTTTCCTGTGCTATTTTTTTGAATAGAGTAATTTTTCTTTTTTCATCTTCTTTTGTAACACCTTCATGGCCAAATATTTTTTCATAAGGATACCAAATTTCCAGTCCTTTGCCGCCGCATTCTGTGAAGTATTTTATGAGTTCAATAGCATCTTTATCTTTATATGCACCAGGATGAGCAAGCACAGCAATACCACCTGATTTAATTATAGCTTCAACAGCCATATTTACAGTGCTTTTACAAACTCTTTCAACATATGCAGGACAATGAGTTCCTATGTATTTTTCAAAAACTTCAGGAATTGATGAGAACTCATCAGGATATTTTTTTAATAGTATCTGCGCAACATGAGCCCTGCTAACTTCACCTCCTGCCATTTGAAGAACTTCGTCAATAGAAATATCATAACCCATTTTTTGCAGGTTCTCAACAAGTTTTTCTTTTTGATAAAACCTTTCTTCACTTGCCTTTTGCAATATTTCATTAATTGGCTTTGCCTCTGGATTAAATAAATAACCCAGAACATGAATCTCAGGAAAACCTTTTTCTTTTTCATAGCAATTAATCTCAACACCAGGCACAACTTCGAGTTTTCCTTTGCCATGCTTTATTGCTTCTTTTGAACCTTCAATTGTGTCATGGTCTGTAATCGCAATTGCTTTTAGACCTAATTGAACAGCTTCATCAATAATCTCTTTAGGGCTTAATTTGCCATCTGACTTATTCGAATGCAGGTGTAGGTCTACGAATTCTTTTTTTTTGGTTTGATTTTTCATTGATGATATCTTTTATTTTTTTCTGGCAGTGATTGAGAAAAAAATTTTTAAATGAGACATTGCCGGCGTATATTGGTCTCTTAGAGAAGGATTAACAAACAAAACCTTCATTCTTTGACCAAGCATTTTTTTGACACTTTTTGCAGATCTGATTTTATATTAATATGATATTTATCTAAACACTTTTTTGCATCATCGCTTGTTTGATGTAATTTTAAGACTTTTTTCCATTCTGCTTGTGCTTTGGCGTATTCTTTCTTAAGGTAATATGCTTTACCTAAGCTATACCTTGCGATAGCATGCCCGTGATATCTTTCCGCAACCCTAGAGAAGTCCATAAGTGCAAGATCTATATTCCTCTTTAAATTTGGATTATTCAGAAAGTTTATTCTTAAATTCGCATCATAACTTATTTCTTCAACATCTTCCTGAGTAAAATCCTCTGTTTTTATGTTTCCTTTGGAGTAATTGATCTCATCAAAAATGAGGTCTTTGCCCCCCCCCTTGAAATAATTTTTCTCCTCACAAATCTTGTACATTTGGGTACCTGGCAAAGGATTTGCAATGCTATTACCACACCAATCCAAACCGCTATCCATGGCAAACTTTATAGTATTATACATTTGTTCTTTAGTCTCTCCAGGGAAACCGAACATGAAAAAACCAAATAAATACAAACCCTCTTCTTTCATTATTTTTATCAAAGGCTTAATCTTTTCTAAGTTGAGAGGTTTTTTTATTATGTGATCTAAGACGTACTGGTCTCCAGACTCAATTCCTAAACACACTCTATTAAACCCACATTTCTTCATTTTCGATATTAATTTCGGACTCAACCTATATAAGGCGATGCCATTAGGTGCCGATAGTATCAAGTTAAACTTCCGTTCTATGATTCCATCAAATATCTCTTCAGCCCTTTTTATGTTAAAAGTCAGATTATCATCTATAAATTGGATTTCCCCAATATCATATTTTCTTATCAGCAGATCTATTTCATCCAATATATTTTTTGCAGACCGAGCCCTAAATTTCTTACCCCATATATTATAAGAAGAGCAGAATATGCAGTTTGCCGGGCAGCCCCGCGATGTCAAAAAGCTTGTAAACCTACTAGTCAGGTTAGCTCCGATAGGCATACTAACCTCAAAATACTTTTCCATAGGAAGCAGACTCCTATCTGGAAACGGCAGAGAGTCCAAGTCTTCAATGTACTTGGTTTTTGGATTTATTTTGATGCTATCATTTAGCCTGTAGGATATTCCGTCAATATAGTCTACACTTTTGTTTGATTTGATTGATTCTACTAATTCAAAAAAGGAATGTTCACCTTCCCCCAGAATTACATAGTTCACATTATGGTCCGACATAGCTTTTTCTGGGAGCGTGGTAGGATATCCACCTCCCATAACAGTTATTATACTTTTATTTACGCTTTTAATTATTTCGCAAACTTTATGAGCCTGTTTACGATTGCTGACTATCAAGCAGGAAACTCCCACTAGGTCCGGTTTATATTCTTCTATTTTTTCACGGATAATATCATAAAATATACCATAGTTATTTTTTGCATCATTTATTTTCATTTCATATACGCCTTCAGTATGGGCATCCAGTATAGAAACATCATAGCTTTTGTTTTTTAACAAGTACGCTGCTATGTACGCTAAGCCAAGTGGCGGCGTAATAGATATTTGTGACTGTTTTGACACATCCTCTTCCTTAAATAAGTTCTCTGGTGGAGGATTTATTAATAATACTCTGAATTTTTTTTGTATTTTCATTTTTATGATGAATCGATTAAACTAAGTAGAGACTTACAAGATTAGTATTTTAATATTTTCCTATTAATAATACTTGTTTTGCGCCAATTGAGTTGCGGTTTCAATTGATTGAATCAAACTGCTTGGTGTGGCAATTCCTTTCCCTGATTTTCCGTATGCAACACCATGATCAACAGAGACTCTGATGATAGGAATACCTACAGTGATGTTCATTCCTAATATAGATTTATATGTACCATCTTTTTCATATTGGAATCCTAATAACTTTGTAGGGATATGGCCTTGATCATGGTACATAGCCACTCCAATATCATACGCACCACTCAAAACTTTACTCCAAACAGTATCTGCTGGTGAAGGTCCTGTTACATCAACACCTTTCTTTCTAAATTCATCAATTGCAGGAGCAATTATATTAGCATCTTCTTCGCCTATTTTTCCACTTTCTCCTGCATGAGGATTAAGTCCACACACAATTATTTTAGGATTCTCTATGCCAAACATCGTGCAGGATTGATATGCTAAATCTAATGTATCTAGAATTCTTTCTCTTGTAATTTTACTAGGCACATCTTTGTAAGGGATGTGTGTTGTTGCATGAATAACTCGAAAATTACCGTGTGCTAAAAGCATTCCATACTTGTCTGTATTAGTTAAATCAGCAAACATTTCAGTATGACCAGCGTATTTTAAACCCCAACCACCCATTTTAAAAGATACTTTACTTATTGGGCCTGTTACAACTGCATCAATCTTTTGTTCTAATGCTAATTCAATACTCTTTTTTATATATTCTCCAGAAGCTTTTCCACCCATTTCGGAATCCTTCCCGAATTGGATTTGGCTTACATCCACGTTATGGAAATCAAGCACAGGGATGTAGCTTTCATTAAATAAGATATCTTCAAGAGCATCATATTTTACAACATTAAATTTCTCTTTATTTGTTATGCCTTGAGAAAATCTATATGCATCTTCTAAAGTGTTTTTATCTCCTAAGATAAAGGGATGACATATTTGTCTAATTTTTACATCGCATAATGCTTTTATTGCAATTTCAGGTCCAATACCTGCAGGTTCTCCCATTGTTATTCCTATTATTGGTTTTTTCATTTTTTATCCTCCTTCATGTTCTCCTATTCCGTTTCAATTATTAAGGTTTCATGAATTTTGTTTTCAAGCGCATTCAATTTTTCATAAGTGTCAGCTACAATGATGATGTGGTTTATCCTGCTGGCACAATCAATATAATCTTTAACAAAATCTCCTATTTTCATTGTATAAAAAATATTTTTAACTCCTTTTAATTTTTCTATTTCTTTCAATCCTTTTATTCTAACAATTCTTCCTGGTTTAGGAAATACAGATGTAGTTTTTGACCATTTTACCCATTTTGGTACTAAGTCAATAGGGTCAAGTTCCTTTCCTGCAGCTATATCTATTGTTGCTTTTATTATATCTATGCCAAAGGAATAAGGTTTTCGGTATTGTGCATCAAAACCACCTGATGTTCTTGCAGTCACTTCAATGATTTTTGGCTTACCTTTAATAAGTATGAGATCTCCTTTAAAAGCACCATTATCGACTCCAAGAGCTTTTGCAGCTCGGTCCATTAATTCATACATGTCGGCTTGATTCTTTGCAGGGAGTAGAGATGGTGTTAATGATCCGACTTGTACACAGTATTTTTCAATTGATCGAAACTGTCTGTCGGAAATGCCAGCAGGAAACAACTTTCCTCTGAATATTACTGTATCAACACTGTATTCTTCGCCTTTTAGAAATTCTTCTATGATTATTTCTTTTCTCATGAAACAAGTTTTTAAAGCGTTTTTGAATGCATCAGGAACTTCGCTTTCAGAGTTTAACACTTTTAATCCTCTGCTTGCAGAATTATCCAAAGGTTTTATTATGCATGGAAACCCTATTTTATTTACTGCTTTCATAGCCTCTTCTTCAGTTTTTGCAGTGGCATATTTAACAAAGTCAACTTTTTTTTCATTCAGAATTTTTCTTGTTCTTGATTTATCATTGCAGTTTAATGCAGCCTCAGGGTTAATCCCGGGTAACTTTGCAGCTCTGGCAGCCATAGCCACCGTATATTCAACATCACATCCTTGTGTATAAACTGCTTCGATCTTATTTTCTTTTTTTAGTTTTTTTGCTAGCGCCATATGACCCTCTATGTCTTTTGTGCTGAGCTTAAAGAAATAATCCGCATGTTGTACCGCAGGAGAATCGGCATGCAGGTCAGTAATATAAACTGTATAGCCGAGTTGTTTTGCTTTTTCGACAGCAGCTATCTGTAACACTCCCGCCCCAACAATTAATATTCCTTTTTTTGAAATTTTTGTTTTTTGTTTTTTATTCATTCTTTATCCTCTTTTATTATTTTTAATTTTTTATTTAACTCTTTGAACGATTTTATCATTATATCCACTTCCTTTGGTTTAATATTACATGTATCTTTTTTTGGATTGAAGTAAATCGTGAACATACCTGCTTTTTTAGCCCCTATTATATCCATTTCGATATCGTGACTTATATAAATTGCTTCATTTGCTTTTACATTCAGTTTTTTAAGACATTCATCAAAAGGTTTTTTTTGAGGCTTAGGGTTTTCATATGCACACACGATTGCATCAAAATAATCGTATATTCTGGCTTTTTTTATTCTTTTAATCTGAGTTTTTCTTCTCCCGTTAGTTATAATTCCGAGTTTGTACCTTTTCTTCAAAAATTTTAAACATCTTACGGAGGCTTTGATTAAAATTTCATTAGTTTCTTGTGATGAAAAATCATGTACGATTGGCTTTATTAACTCTTGACTTTTATTCAGTTTCTTTAGCGTATCATTCACGTGATATTTATATTTTGATCCTTTTCTTTTGAAAATTTCCCAAAAATATTTTCCAAATTTAGCCAGATGCAGTTCTTTTTCAGCGTATATTATTGTTTTTTTCCATCTGCTTTCCAGCCAATGCATCTCATCTACTAACGTATCGTCAAAGTCAAAAATAATCGCTTTAATATTATTTTTCAGGAATATTTTTTTTATTTGAGTGTTTGTTTTCATTGATCATTATATTTACGGATATGATACTTTGAGTTTAGTATAGAGGAACCACCTTCCTCTGTTAATTTTTTCTTTGATGTTTGATTGTGGATGAGTAAGGGGTGAATTTTGCCGCACCCAAACAAACTGTTTGTGTTAATGTTAGCTCCGCAAAAAAAACGCAGAGACGATTTAAATGAACGGTTTAAAACATTTTAATCATTTACTTGTAAAAACTTTCTCTTTATTCACATTTAAAAGTATGAATTAGCATTTAAAAAGCTTATGAAACACACATCTAAATTTTCTCTTTAGTTATTAATTATCATTTACTACTCTGCTTTGACAAAGAGTACTATTTCATAAACTATTCAAATAAGAGATACTAGTGTCACTAGTAGAAATGAAAAAAATCGTTTGGATGAATAAATCTAATAAACAATTATGTGTAACTATTCCTAAGAATTTAGGGATAAAAGAAGGAGATGTTGTAAGTGTTGAGAAAGAGAAAATAAAAAAAATTGTTTACTCAAACTACTGTAGATATGGCTACTTACCAAACCAATAGGATTATTTAGAGTTCAGAGATTAAAGTTAGTAAAGATGAAAAATTAACTTTGTTTTTCTCCAATACACAAAATTGATTTTGAACCGCCTTTGATTAATGAGCTGACTTTCCATTTTATTTTTTCTGGCAATTTCCAGTAAAAACGTGGCTTGCATATTAATGCGGGCTCAAGAAAAATAACCTTAAAACCATACATTCTCATCAATGTCTTTAATCCTTCAGTCGTATATGGTTTCTGATGAGAAGGATCATTGTAAAAGTTTTTGAAATCCAATGCCCAATTAGGTGTGTTTATTATTACAATTCCCTTAGGTTTCAGAATTCTTTTTATTTCTTTCATGATATTGTCAGGATTTTTTATGTGTTCTATTACTGCGTTGAAATGAATGACATTAAAAGTTTCATTTTTATATGGCAGTTTATCTTTTTCAAAATCTGATTTTTCTATGTCTATTCCTTCTGCATGATACCCATATTTTTGGCAAGTTTTGCTGAAATAATCTTGTCCACAACCAAGGTCTAATATTTTGGATTTAAATTTATTACCTATTATTTGCTTATAAGTCTTTATATATCTTAAATTCCATTTAATCCAATGTTCTGCTGAAAATTCTGAATTTAGAATTTTATCTCTATTCTGTTTATATTCTCTTTTCATCTTGTATGACATTGTAAATTAATCGTTTTCTTTTTAAAAACTTTCTGGAAGTATATTCTAATTTTTTTATAAGATTCTGGTCATTCAGCAGAGTTATTACACTTTTTATTAATTTTTTCTGGTTTAGCCCATTATAATCATTCAAATAAATACAGGTCTGAAATTTGCTGAAGCGTTCAGCATATTGTTTGTTTCTTAAACTGCTGATTAAAATGCAGGGAAGCCTGGCTGCTGTTGCTTCATAAATACTTGTTCCAAATAAAATTATTCCCACATCAGATTGCAGCATTAAATTTGCTAAATTAGTTACATTTCTTTTTATTTTGAATCGTTTATCCCGTACTTTGATATTTTTGTTTTTAAATCCAGGTCCGATAATTACTGTACACTCAAATTTTTCTTTTATTTTTTTCAAAGCATCAATAATCTTTGGTGTCATATTACGAACATCACTTCCACCCATGCTCACCAATACCTTTGGTTTTTGGTTTTCATTTCGAGGGTTTCTCTTTCCAAAGAATTTCTTGTCAACAATCACATAGTCCCATCCATGATATAATTTGCCTTTGATGTCTTTCAAATATTTTTTGTCCAAATGAGCAACAGGATAAATAACAACATCTGCATTTTTTCTGCCTTCACCTACATCATCTAATAGAATTACTTTGGCGCCTGTCTTTTGAATATCAGAAACAAACTTTTTGCTTGTGCCTTGTTTTAAATCAATTATTATTTTGTTTATTTTCTCTTTTTTTATTATTTGAGTAAGGTTTCCTTCGAGTATAATTATTTTGAATTTCTCATGATTAACCATTTTGTTGGCTTGCTCATTATGCTTCATGATAAATAGAATATTTGCTTTTTTCTTCAGTTCTTTTGCAAGAACCAGACACCTATTTAAATGGCCAAAACCAATTTGATGACTTGCATCAACTCTAAAAGCAATTTTTTGTCTCATTTTATTTCTTGAGTGCATCTTTACCAGACCAGCCTCTTAAAACCTCTGTGCACTACAGGTCCTTCAAGTAAATCTTTTACTTTTTTATCCTTGATTGCTTTTCCAATGATTTCAAAAACTTCGTCAACTTTTTCAAGGAACTCTTTTACATGCTTTTCTGTGTGCGCAAGGCTTACAAATACATGGTCTGATGTAAGATAACCTCTTTTTAGCATTTCTTGATTGTATAGTGTCAGGATTTCAAGCTTGTTTTCATATTCCAAAGCAAAAGTAACTAAAGCTTCAGGACCGAGTATTTTGAGTTTAATACCATGCTTTTTTGCATATTTTGCCCAGCCGTCGCCAATCAAAGTTCCAATCTTCTTCAAATGAGCAGGCACATTTTTCTCTTGCATTTTCTTTATTGTAGCTATGGCTGCTGTTGGTCCAATACGTTCAGTCCACTGAGTGCTGCTTATGAATGTATCTTGAGCAGAGTCCATGACCTTTGAAGTTCCGAGGACAACTCCCATAGGAAATCCATTACTGATTGCTTTTGAAAAAACAGCAATATCAGGATTGACACCCAACAATAGATGCACACCGCCAACATTTTGTTTCCATGCAGAAGAAATCTCATCAAAAATAAGCACTGCTCCTTGTTTATCAGCCTCTTCTCTGACTTTTTTCAAAAAATCATTTTCTGGACCACTATGTCTCAAGGGTTCCATAATGATAACTCCTATTTCTCCTTTGTGTTTTTCAAAAAGCTTTTTCAAGGAATCAATATTGTTATATTCAAATGGAATGGTTGTATTTGTCAATTGTCTTGGCACTCCTCGAGGCTCAAGACCTGGCATTAAGTTTCCATCTAGATTTGAATCATCAGCTAAATTACTTGCTAAGTACCAGTCATGCCATCCGTGGTAGCCGCAAAAAGCAATCTTGTCTTTTTTTGTATGTGTCCTTGCAATTCTAATGGCAATAGCTACTGCTTCTCCACCAGTACGAGAATATCTCACCATGCCTGCCCAAGGATGAATCTTAATAAGAAGTTCTGCAAGTTCAACATCTTCAGGAGGATTAAGTGTGGCTGCAGAGCCTTTGTCAATAACAGCTTTTACAGACTTGTTAACATCATCATCAGCATAACCTAAAGTACATGCACTAACTCCCATTAAACTCATGTCAATGTATTTGTTGCCGTCTAAATCCCAAATCTCCACTCCTTTTGCATGATCATAAAAAGACGGCCAGTTATCAGGCAGAAACATTTCTGAACGCTTACTTAGCAACTGGGTTCCGCCAGGAATAAGTTTTTTTGCTTTTTTCCATAATTCCTGTCCTTTTCCTTTTTTTATTTCATATTTCATATTAATCATCACCTTTATTTTATTTCCAAAACTCTTCATAACCTTCACTACCAACAAAATGTTTATTTTTTTCTAGGAGAATGGGGTTTCTTTTCAAAAAATCAAGTACGTCATTCATTCCAAAATTCGGGTTTTTAGGATACAACGCTTTGTAAATTGCTTCAATGAATTCAAAATCTTCTTTATTGTCAACAACCCATCTCATCTGTGAGTAATCAACATCACTCTTATATGAATATAATTTGAATCTTTCAGGTCTTTTCCAAATAAAAGGAGTGACATGTTCTGTTTCTAATGCTTCTTTTGCTTCTTTCCATGCTATTTCTAATACTTCAAAGTTAAACACTTCTGTGTCAGTTCCATCAGGAAATCGACATCCTTTGAATTCTTCATTTGCCACTCCAGCTCCTGTGGCCAGGCTTATGTATTCATATTCATTCTCTAAAAAGAACTTGACTAATTTTCCAACAAGCTGAGGGTCAATAAGAGGACAGTCCCCTGTAACCCTTATAACAATATCAGCATGATTTTCTTTTGCAGCTTTATAGAACCTATCTAAAACATTATCTTCACTCCCTGAAAAGCAAGAGATGCTGTTTTTTTTGCAAAATTCCCTTATTTTATCATTTTCAGGTCTTTCAGAAGTTGCAACCACAATTTCATCCACTAACTCTGCTTTTTTTAATCTTTCAACAATATATGATAACATTGGTTTTTCCAATAAAGGCATCAGAACTTTCCCAGGCAGCCTAGTTGAGCCCATCCTGGCTTGGATAAAGGCAACCACTCTGGCTGACTTTTTATCAGTTAGTTCAGTCATCCTCAATTACACCCATGACTACTTTGTTCTTGTTAACTACAATATTTCCGTTATCATCTAAACATATGTTTTCTCCTTTTTTGATATTTTCAAAAGCTTTTTTTCCTGTAACATTATAGATTTCTTTTGGAACAAGCGAACCTTTAGGTGAAGGTCTGACAATCATAATGTTTTTTTCTGACAAAGTAGTTCCTTTTGCAATATCTTCTTTTGCCCATAAAGATCTTCTCCACTTAGTCTCCTGTTTTTCACCTTTTGCAGGTTCTCTTTTGATTTTTCCCATTGCTTTCTCTGTGTTCCTGATTTCCTGAACCCATTCTTTAAGTTCTTTAGGATCCATGGCAAAATGATGGTCAGGTCCTGGCAATTTTTTGTCCAGCGTAATATGTCTTTCCACAAGATTAGCTCCTAAAGCTACAGCAACAACTCCGCTGTATATCCAGGTGTGATGGTCAGACAAGCCAACAGGAATTCCGAATTTTTCTTTATAAAAAGGAATTGTCTTAAGATTCAGATCGTCTATATTTCCGGGATATGCAGAAACACAATGCATGATAGCGACTTCATCAATTCCTTGTTCTTTAAGGAAATCGAGAGTCTCCTGGATTTCTTTTTCCACGGCAATTCCAGTTGATAAAATAAATGGTTTTTTCTTTTTTGCTGCATATTTAAGAAGCGGAAGATGTGTGAGTTCATACGAAGGAACTTTGAAAACAGGAACATCTACATCATCCAGCCAGTCAACTTTTTCTTCATCGCAGATACTGGACATAAAAATAATTTTTTTTCCTTTACAATAATCAGAAAGTATTTTATGCCATTCTTTTGATACTTCCAGGGACTTGAGCATTTCAATCCATCCTTCTTTGTATCCATCATAATGTTCATTAAATAGCTTATTTGCACTGAATGACTGGAATTTAGCTGCGTCGCATTTAGCTTCAACAGCCATGTCAATCATTTTCTTGGCCTGTTCAAGTTTTCCGTCATGATTACATCCAATCTCAGCAATTATAAAGCACGGCTCGCCATCACCAATTAATTTATCCCCTATTTTTATTTTTGCAGATTTTACAAATACATTTTTTTTCATAATCTCACCTTGGCAAAAGGATGATTAAAAAGCAGCTCATGCTGTTTCCTTCCAATTTACAGGAAAGACGATGTTTGCATCATCTTCTCTGAGAGTTAATAGTTCATCGTGAATATTCTTAACCTGGTCAATGTTTTTTAAGGCTTCAATGTTCTCTTTCAAATCATTCAGGCTGTTTACTCCTATGATTATCTTTGAGATGTTCTCATTGAGTGCTGCAAAATTTATGCACACCGCAGAAATGCTTAGATTATGTTGTTTGGAAATCTGTCTTAGCAACAGCAGCTTATCCTTAATCTTGACTAGTTTGCCAGTAAGTTCAGAAGGATTCTTGAAGAAAAGACCCTGGAGAAACACTGATCTGGCGTGTATCTCAACTTCGTTTTCTTTTAAGTAAGGGAAAAAATCAGTGAATCTTTGGTCAAAAACACTGTATGGCAATTGGATAATATCGAACTTCACATTATTCTTCATAACGCATTCCAAGTCTTCAGGATTAGAAACTGAGAAACCTATTTTTTCAACCAGGCCTCTTTTTTTCAGGTCAATCATTTTTAGCCACAGAGCAGGATCTTTGATAAGAGATTTAACATCATGAACAAGATAGCAGTACATTTTATTAGAATTAAGCCTTCTCAAAGAATCCTGAAAACACAGCTCTACGCCGCCCACATCAGGCGAAAACTTTGAAATGATGTTAAAATTTGCTTTTTTTTTATGCATGAACTCACCAATTACTTGCTCGCTTTCACCGTATGAGTGGGCAGTATCCAAGGTATTAATACTGTGTTTGTGGGCGTAATCCAGTATTTCAAATACATCTTCCTTTGGTATCTTACCTGTAGGGTTGTTTATTCCATAATTCAGTCCGAATTGCACAGTTCCCAGAATAAGCTTCAAATTAATTACCTCCTAAATTTACAAACGGTTTTTCCATTTGTATGCCGTGGATCAAATCAGCAGCTTTTTTAATCTGACCTGGAGTTCCCTCGATGTAAAGCATAACCCCGCCCTCAGCGCCTCCTATTCCACCCGCACCTATTTGAATTGCATGAACACCCATTAAGATTTTAAGAGCCTCTATCTCAGTTATGATTTCACCTTTAACAGGCACCATTCGAAGCGGCTGACCTTTGTAAATAGCACCCGCATTAAGCTTAGCTGAAATTCTTTCAACAGGTTCGCTGCAGCTCTTCTCAAGGCCAATGGGTATTATTAGGCGAATCTTCTTTTTCTCTATTGTGGGCAGGACTGCACCTATAGTTCCGCCCTGCAGGCTTCCCACGAGAATGCCTGCGATTCTTTCACCATAGTTCAAGCAGTTTCCTCCTTTAATAAAAATATCTCCTTCCACCATATCATTAACTGAATTAACAACAGTCATATCAACCTGAGAGCCATTTTTCAAAACAACATCTTTGACAATGCTCTTATTAAGAACTTTTGAGCTGTCTGTTTTTTCAGGAGAGACATGACCAATGACATATGATGTTTTATCAATGCTTCTGCCTAGCATCTCTTCACAGACATATCCGCAAGTTGTTCCTCGGGCGATTGCAATCATTCTTTTTCCTAATTCGGGGTGAAGTAGCTTCGCAATAGCCTTTGCTATCAGCCTTTTGGATTCTGCAACAGTAAAGCAATGAATTAAGTGGGTGGTCATTATCATTCACTCAACATGTGCGTCTCGATTAGCACATTTTCATCAATATCTATCTTTGCTTTTTTACCAATTATTTTATCAGCGTCTTTTGGCTGTATTCCTGTTCCAGGTCTCCTGAATGCCAGCATCTTTTCTGTGATTACTGAGCCAGCAGGGATTCGTGTTCTTGAGGCAATGCTTCTTCTTGAGAATTTTATGCATTCCCTTTCACACTCAAGCAGCCTCCGCTCAGGCGTTCCAAGCACTTGTTCGATGAATCTTATTTCATGAATCATCTGCTTGAGCTCAGAAGGCTCAAGGGACACTTCAAAGTCAGGTGCTTTCTTACTGCGATCAAGCGTAAAATGCTTCTCAATAACGCATGCACCTTTAGCAGCAGCAACAACTGATGTCATAACCTCGACTGTGTGATCGCAGAATCCAACAGGGTAGTCAAATTCATTGTTCAATGTTTCCAATATTCGGAGATTAACCTCATCAGGCGGAGTTGGATAACTTGAGTTTGTATGATATAAAACGATGCTGGCGTTCCCTTTGCTCTCGATTGCGTGAACAGCATCCCTGACTTCGTCTATTGTAGAACCGCCTGTAGACATAAAAATTGGTAGTTTAGTTCTTGCACAATACTTCAAGAATGGAAGGTCTGTCATATCTCCAGAGACGATTTTTATGAAAGATATGCCGTAGCTCACCACCAAATCCAAGCTTTCCTCGTCTATGACGCAGATGGAATACTGCAATCCCAGGCTTTTGGCGTAATCGCAAAGCTTCTTTAGTTGAGGCGCGCTTAATTCCCATTTATTCCAATCAGCATTGGTAAATTTCGATTTCACGTTTTTTGAATTAAGTTTTTCTGCTACGATGTGCTGAAATGTCACTGCATCTGCGCCAGCGTCTTTGGCTACCTTAACCATCTTGTAGGCTGCATCAAAATTCCCATTATGATTGACACCAGCTTCTGCTATTACGAACACAGGATGTCCTTCCCCTACAGTTATGCTATTTATTTTTATTGTTTTCATCTTGATTCTTCAGCCTCTTTTATTGATTTTTTTATTGTTTTTATTACAAATTCTTGCTCCTTCCTATTTAAGGTAGGATACATAGGTATTGAGATGATTTGATTATAAAAATTCTCTGCATTTGGGCACGCACCCTTCTTATATCCTAACTTTTGATAATGAGGATGCCAATAAACAGGGATGTAATGAACTTGGCATGATATTCCTTTCTCTTTAAGACGTTCAAAAAGCAGAAGTCTGTTTTTTCTGCTCGAAGTCTTTATTATGTATAAATGGTATGAATTAAATTGTTCTTCCTTTTCCCGGATGATTTCAAGGTCCTGCTGATTTCCGAATGCGTCATTATACCTCTTAGCAATTTCTCTTCTTTTATTGATGAAACCATCAACCTTCTTTAACTGGCTTAGACCAAGTGCGCATTGAAAGTCAGTGATTCTGTAGTTGAATCCCAGTTCTTGCATCTCATAGTACCAAGGTCCCTCATTTCGGCTTATGAGTTTTTTGGGTTCCCTTACAATTCCGTGATTACGGAACACCTTAAGTTTTTCATACAGCTCTTTCGAATTGGTGGTTATCATTCCGCCCTCGCCAGTCGTGATATGCTTCACAGGGTGGAAACTGAAGACAGCCATGTCAGAATATCTGCAATCCCCTATCTTGGACTTCTTATATTTGGCACCCAGAGCATGGCAGGCGTCCTCTATGATTATCAATCTGTGCTTTTTTGCAATCTTTCTTATTTTCTCCATCTCACATGAGAGTCCTGAATAATGAACTGGAATGATGATCTTGGTTTGTTTGGTTATCTTGTTCTCAATTTTAGTCTCATCAATCAATCCTGTCTCAGGATGTATATCAACAAACACTGGTTTGGCTCCGCAGTAAAGAGCGCAATTGGCAGAAGCTGCAAATGTCATAGGTGTTGTTATGAGTTCATCATTTTCTTTCAACCCAGCAGCCAAACAGGCGACGTGCAATGCGGCAGTACCGCTGGAAACGGCAACAGCATATTTGGATCTGACATAATTGGCAAATTTCTGCTCAAACTCAGCTACTTTCGGTCCGGTTGTAAGAAAATCGCTTCTTAAAACATCACTGACTGCTTTGATATCTTCTTCATCTATGCTCTGTCGCCCATAAGATTTTAATTTAGATTTCATTTTTAATAGAGACTTATATCTCACCCTCTTTATTGATGGTATGCTTGTGACAGTTAAAAATATTTAGATTATTCTTTCTTTTTTAAGGAGACTCTTCAGCTCCTCATAACTCATCGGTGTCTCGTATCTCGAATCATAACCTTTTTTATCTTTAATTATATCGTCTCCCATACTTTCGATTCCCACTCTATGCATTTCAAGATATGATGGAATAATAAACATATCTTCTTTTTCAATGGCAATTCTTCTTTCTTCATCACCCATAAGTTCTTCATAGCTGGCTTCTCCTGGCTTAAGACCTATAACTTTTGTTTTAACCTTGTCAATATCAACATTGCATTTGGGTGCATGATGTTCAATTAATATTTTTGCTAAATCACCGACTTTTACAACAGGCATTTTTAGTATAAAAGAACCACCGCCTTTTTTAGTAAGATGAGTGCATTTTATTATAAGCCTTACAGCATCTGATAAAGACATCATATATCTGGTTAGGTTTGGGTTTGTTAATGTAATAGGTCCTCCTTTTGCTATCTGGTGTTTAAATAAGGGAATCACCGAGCCCCTGCTACCCATAACATTTCCAAATCTTACAGAAGCAAAAACAGTGCGTGCAGTTCCGCGCGTGTAGTTGGCTGCGTTAAACAGTTTTTCTGCAAGCAGTTTGGTCGCACCCATGGTATTGTTTGGTGAGGAAGCTTTGTCACTGCTTGTAAATATGACTTTTTCCACATTATTTTTCAGTGCAGCTTCTATAATGTTTTGAGCGCCCATGATATTGGTTTTAACTGCTTCAAGAGGATCATATTCACAAGTTTTCACATGCTTTAAGGCAGCCAGGTGAAAAACAATGTCAATTCCTTCCATTGCCCTTATAACCCTATCCTTGTCCCTGACATCTCCCAACAGGAATCTGAAAATCTTGTCATTGCTTAACTGGTTTTCGAGGTAGAACAATCTGCTTTCATCAGTATCCAGCACCCTGATAACTTCAGGATTATAGCGCATAAGTTCTTTTACAAGTCTGAAACCTATAGAACCCGCCCCTCCCGTAACTAATATTTTCTTGTTTTTGAAAATATTATCTTCTTTATTATTTCCATTATTCTTATTAAATACATTAAGCAACATCTTTATAGAGAAAAGATTAAATTTGATTTAAAAGCTTTATGGAAGTAGATTTCATGGATTTATTAGTGACATGACTTCTTTGATATATTTTACAGCTCTTTCACTGGCTTTGCCATCATCAGAGAACAGATATTTTTTTATGAATTCTCTTCTCTTTCTTTCATTTAACATTCCCTTACTGTTAAATTCTTTATTTATCTGAGCAGACAATTCATTTGAGTTTCTGCATAGTTTAATCAGATTATCTGTTACATACGGTTGGCCTGAATCCATTGCAAAATCAGCTACTACAACTTTTTTATTCATTAAAATACATTCATATACTGCTGTTGAAGTATAAGTTATTATCATATCTGCAGAGTATATGAGTTTGCTCAGATTTTCATCCTTAATTACAATTCCTCTTAATTTATATTGTTGCAGCCAACTCTCTATTTTCTTTCGCTTCAATTCAGAATCATTTGGGTGCATTTTGATTATCAATTTAACATTGTTCTTGTTCTGAAAATATTTAAAAGTAGTTTTTAGCAAATCTTCTTCCCAAGGACAATCGGTAGTTATGATAGTTATTAGTTTTTCATTATTTAGTTCATACTTTTTTCTTATTTTCTGGTTATTGGTTTCATTTAAACTTTTGAGAAAATCATATTTTGGAGCTCCGATAATTTTCAACTTCTTCTCAGGAAAAAAATTTTTGTGTGTGTGCCATTTTTTTGCGTAATTTCCCCAGAGAAATTTAATGGAAGGTATTGGACGCCAAACCGGATTTTTGGTGTCTAATAATTCTTTTATGGGGAGTTGTGTTTGATATGTGTTATTTTCATATAGTAGCTCTCCTTCAAATGCCACCGAACGAATATTTTTTGAGTTTGCTTCTGTTATTAATGCTCTTCCATAATAATTTTTTTCATGATCAACAAGTATTAGTTTAGGTTTTTCCTTTTTAATCATTGACTGACTAATCGCATAGACATCAGATATGTAATATGAGTAACTGAGAAATATTTTTTTTAATCTGGGACGGATTAAGTCATAAAAATAAATACCTTCATAAGTCAGGCTTTTACGAAAAGTTATTTCCTTATCAAGTTCAAAGAATTTATTTTTCAAAAACCTAACAATTTCATGAATTTTTCTTATTGTTTCTTTGTTGTAATATGTTCCTATGAATTGAGCGTCGTATTTTTGTGGAAAATATCTTTTTCGGATGTTTCCCATGCTGTTTAGTACATCTATTCGATCATATTCTGCGAGTTTATATTTAATTCTATGCTTGTTCATTTCTTCACATAAAGAACCCCAATAATAGTCTGTTGTGTTTTCTTTATTGCTTAATCTATCACTAGTTAGAACAAGAACATCTGCGGATTTTATTTTTTTACAAAATAATTTCGCAATTATTATTCTTAGTAAAATTCTGCTTTTAATATATGTTTTTACAATCAGAGGGTTATTGATAATTTGCTTTGATAATTGTTCTCTCTCATATTTTAACTTAAGATTTAAAATATTTATTTTTTCTTTTTCACAAATGCGCTTAACAATCTTGTTAAAGCAAGTTTTCTCATTTTCAATTATTACTTGAAAAGGCTTTGTTTCTTTTATGATATTTTTAACACAATCAATATGAAGTAATATCCTTGAAAGTGAAATATCAGAATCTAGAAAATCCACATCAAAATGAATAAAATATTCTAGAGGATACCAAAAACTCTTTCCTTCGAAGACCAGCTCTTCTGCAAAGCTTTTGTTGTTGTTAATTTTTTTAAAAGCCCAATTTTGAAGCCATTTAATATTGTAATATAATCTCATCTCTCTTTTTTTATTTTCTACTCTTTTGACATAATCTTCAATATTTTTTTCAGCAGCAAAATTATCCAGATAAATAATACTGTCTTCTTTTCCAAATCTTTTGAGCAGGGATTTATTTCTTGAATGTATGAAGAACAATCTCTTTGTCATTTTTTAACCTTTAAAACTTTAATCAGAACATGACCTATAATATCTTTTTTCTTTTGATTATATTCAATTGGATAATTCACGATTTTTAACTTGTTTTTACGCAGAATGTTTTTCCATTCATCAATTTTGAAGAAATGAAATTTTACCTTGATGTTAAAGCTCTCGTTTCCTATGAAATCCACTGCAGAAAGTATCATCTTGTCAATGAATCCTTTGTAGTAATGGTCTTTTATTATCACATATTTTTTTGCAACTCTTGCTGCTTCTTTAAGCAAAGCATCAGGATTCTCTGCGTGATGTACCACATCAATAAGAAGAATAGCGTCAAATGATTTGTCAGGGTAAGGAATTTTTTTTCCATTGTATTTTTTTACAGGAACATAAGTTTTTTTTGGAACTAATATGTCTATTCCCTTACCTTTAAGCTTATTATTCCCTTGCATTATTTTCTTGGTCATCATGCCGTCAAAAGCACCCACATCAAGAAAGGTCTTCACATCAGACAGAAGAAAGGCAATATCCTTGGAAATCTTGCTAGTTCTCTGCTTTCTAGCTTTAATATTATGTTTTTTTATGAATTTAGGAGTGAACATTTTATATCTTTTATATTATTTTTATATTATTTATATTGGGTCTTGGTATAACTTTTCATATTTGACAATGATTTTCTTCCAGTCAAATTCTTTTATTTTTTTCAAGCCTGCTTTTCCAAGCTTATCCTTCAAGGTGTCATTTTTTATAATCATTTTTACCTTGTCTGTAAAATCATTTATGTTTTTTGGGTGGCATAAGAATCCTGTTTTCCCATGTTCAACTAGGTCTGTGATACAAGGTATGTTGCTGGCTACGCAGGGCACACCAAAAGTCATGGCTTCCATTATAACACCTGGCAACCCTTCTCCTTCAGCAGGCAGAAGAAATACATCTGCTTCGCTGCAAAGCCTTCTTATATCTTTTCTTTGTCCAAGAAAGAGCACTTTCTTTTCCAGGTTAAGCTTTTTAATTGTTTTCTCATATTCTTCCTGGCCATATCTTTTTTCTCCTGCCAGAAGAAAAATAACTTTTTCTTTTTTTAATTTATTAGCAATTTTTATTATTTTGTCAATGCCTTTTCTAGGCATAATCATGCCGACAAATAATACTATCTTGGTTTTAGCATCAATTCCGAACTCTTTTCTTACATTAATATCTTTTTTCTCAGCTTTTTTTATCTCGATTCCTGTAGGTATTACTTTTATTTTTTCTTTTTTTGCACCTGCTTTTTCTGCATATTTAACAAGGTCTTTTCCATAAAGAGTTATTATTTTTGGTGTTCCAAACAGCGCCCATCCAAATAAAGTATTATAGATTTTAAACATAGTATCCCAGAATTTGCCCATGCTAAAACTATACCCAGGTATTGTGTCCATTGTCAGTATAAGTTTCTTTTTTGGAAAAAATATTTTTTTAATTAGAATAATTTTGAGGCTTGTAAGGTAATAAGGAACCCACATGTGGATTATATCATTTTCTTTTAGGGCTTTGAAAACATTGACAGGAAACATAAGGGTTGCAGGGATTGGCTGCTCAATACTGAGAAAAGGAGGATTTATTGTAGAATATGTATATATTTTGCTTTTCTTAATCATGCTGCTGTAGTATTTGGATTCATCTCTTTTTTTAAAGAGCTTTTTTGGAATTAGAAGGCTTATTTTGTATCCTTTTTCACCCATCTTATCAATTATCTCAGCTATCGGTCTTTTGAGAAGCACAGGTGGGTTCACATAGCAGATTCTGAGTTTTTTCATTTTTGAATTTTGTTTTTCTTTTTCTTAATATTGTCTTTCTCATTGTTTATAGCCATTTTTCTGACAATTCCAGTCATGTTCTTTTCCATTGATTCGATTTTTACATATAGTCGGAACATTAAGTAGAAAAGCGCAATAATGCTGATATATATTATTACATCCACTGCCCTGCCAATGCCGAATACTTGGGAAAGAGGATTAAGTATGCTTGGAAGAAAAGACACAATGATAATCGCAACCCATAAAACAGCCCAGAATAAGAATTCTGTTTTTGTCAGCTTATTGTCTTTGAATCGAAGAAAAGCCCTGCTAAGTGCAAAAAGGGCAAATATTATTATTATGATTTGTATTATTTGCATTTTTATCTTTCCTTTCTAACCTTTACTATTCTTCTCTTTATATTTTTTATGAAGTTGGATTATAGGAATGCTGACAATCTTTTAAATCAAAACATTTAAATAGTAATTATTCCTACTTTTAGTACAAATACTACTAAAACCGTGAAAAAATGCAAATATCAAAAGGAGAGTCAAACGCCCTGGAAATACTAAAAACAAACAACCTAGAAGTATTCAGTATAAAAGACTTAAAACTATTATTAAGCCTAAAACCAACCAAAGTATACAACCTCATAAAATCATTGAAAAACAAAGGCTTCATAGAAGTCATAAGAAAAGGGCTCTACTGTATTAGGGGAACAGACGAGATGATAATAGCATCAAGAATAGTTTATCCTTCATACATAAGCTTTCTCTCTGCACTAAACTACTATGAACTGACAGAACAAGTTTCCAAAAAGATAACCCTAGCTACGACAAAGAGAAAAAAACACAAAGACTATGCATTTGCTACTCTAAGCAAGGATAAATTCTTTGGGTACACGCACATTGACAAAATTATAATCTCAGAAAAAGAAAAAGCCCTGATAGACTCATTATACCTTCCAAGATACGCAGGAGGGATAAAAACAATAATCACCTGCTTCACAAAAAAACTGAATAAAAAAAAACTATATGAATATGCAATGAGAATGAAGAGCAAAGCAGTAATACGAAGACTGGGTTACATTCTTGATTATCTACACATAGAATTTAAATTTAATTTAAGAAAAAAGATTGGTAAGGGCTATGAATTATTAGAGCCATCAAAAGAAAGAAAATATAAATATGATAAGAAGTGGATGCTGGATGTGAACATATGATATCAATAGAAGAACTAAAAAAAGTTAAGGAAATAAGAAAAACCAGCCTTTATCATGCTGAAAAAGAATACTTCCAATATATCTTTCTTAACTCAATATCAAAATATTCCTCTGACTTTGTTTTTAAGGGAGGAACATGCTTGAGAATAGCCTTTGAACTTGAAAGAGCCTCAGAAGACCTGGATTTCAACACAAGCCTGCCAGTAAAGGAAATAAAGACCAGAATAAGAAACTGCCTAAAAGACTTTGACTATCTGAACATAACACATAAAATATATTCTGAAAAAATTCATAAAGGCAACTACAGGGCCGAAATCCGTTTTCAAGGACCTTTATATACTGGAAATAAAAGCGCCACAAACACAATAAAAATAGATTGTAACAAGAGAAGAGTATTTAACAAGGAAACAAGAGTGATAAAAAAAGCATTCTCAGACATACCACCATTCACAATTAGGGTTATGGCAAAAGAAGAAATCCTTGCTGAAAAGCTGAGAGCACTCTGCATGAGAGTAGAGCCAAGAGACCTTTACGATACCTGGCTGTTGATTAATCTCGGAGTGAATCTAAACAAAAAATTATTATATACTAAACTAAGAGAAGACAACATCAGGGAATTCAGGCTAAAACTTCCATCAAAAAAAGAATTCCAAAATGATTTAAAGCTCCTATTAAAGAGCTATCCTGACTATGAACAAGTCATAGAAGAAATTAAGCAACAGTCTAGAGGATTATAGTTCTGGAGTAAAACATTCTAAGAAAGAATAAGTCAGAGATGATATCATAATATTATTACTGCGAAAAGTTTTTAAACCTCTTGTTTTATCTTTTTCAATCATAAGTTATAAATAAGGTAAATATTTAAGATAATTTAATAATAATGTTGGGAGGGGTGATTATTTGGCAAAACACAGTCATAAACATGTTGCTCATACATCTAAGCATTCACCTGATGATTTAAAAAAATCATCTGATTCAGAAGAAATAAATGTTGATTTTAAGAAAATAAAGAATTTCTTTTCTAATAAGAATTTGTTTAATACAACTACTTTAAT
The DNA here is from genome assembly GCA_018819305.1 of Nanobdellota archaeon. Classification (GTDB taxonomy): domain Archaea; phylum Nanobdellota; class Nanobdellia; order Woesearchaeales; family SM23-78; genus SM23-78. The sequence continues at coordinate 27,613 of JAHJQO010000040.1, read as the reverse complement.
TATAGTCCTATTATTAGTTTGTATATTTGCAAGTGCTTTTTTCCGATCATACTCTGTTAACCTGCCGATTTCTGAAGATTGGGCTAGAAGCGGCATTTATAATAATGTAAGAAATAATATTGCCGCTCAAGTCAACCAGCAGTATCCTAACCTTCCTGCAGAAAACAAAAATCAATTGATTGAAGAGCAATTTGCCAATGTTCTTGTGCAGCAAGAAAAAGAAATTGAAAATGCTGTTAAAAGCAATTCATTGGGATTAAAATCCCGCCTCCAAGATGACAATGGTCAGACATATCTTTTGGCTATTGACCCTTATTTTTATTATCGTTATGTACTTAACAAAATAGAGAAAGGCACTTTTTATGATGAATTAAGAGATGGCGTGCCTTATGATAATCATATGTTTTATCCTGTAGGCATTCCTTATGAAGGTTCTTTTCATGTTTATTTTAGTTATTATGTTTATAAGGTTGTCACTATTTTCAATCCTAAAGTTCCTCCTATGAATGTTTTCTTTTTTATACCTGTGATTATTTCAGCACTTGCAGTTATACCTGCTTTTTTCATAGCAAAACGCCGAGCAGGTATTTTTGGCGGATTTATAGCAGGAATGATTGTGGCTGTTCACACAGCATTTCTAGGTCGAACAGCAGGTGGTTTTAGTGATACTGATGCTTATGTTGTTCTTTTTCCTCTTTTAATCACATGGTTGTTTCTTGAAGGATTTGAAGCAAAGAATTTTGTGAAAAAAATAATATTGGTTCTATTGGCCGGATTATTTACTGGTATTTTTAGTCTTGCATGGAGTGGTGGATGGTGGTATGTATTTGATATTATTCTCGGGCTTTCAGTTGCATATATTGGATATTTAATTCTTAAGCTAATTGTTAATAAAACTTCATTGAAGAAAATAATTTCCAATAAAAACTTACGAGCAGCGATTTTGGTTGTTTTGGTTTTTGTGATTTCATCAGCAATATTTGTCCCGCTTTTGAGTGATAGTAATTTAGGTGATGCAATAAGCGATCCTATTACAAGAGCCAAGTTTATGAAATTTGCTACAAACCGTGATTATTGGCCTAACATTCAAACAACTGTTGCTGAACTTAACCCTTCCTCAATTCCTGCCACAGTGTCGCAGATTGGCGGAGCATTCTTGTTTTTCATAGCTGCTTTAGGTGTGATTTTAACTATGGTGAAAGCTCATGAGCTTAAGAAAAAAGATTTCTTTTTCATGGGCATATCAGCTATTTTCTTAGGTGTAATGGTATCAAATTCAGTTTTAAGACTTTCACCTATAACCTATCTTATCTTGCTTATTATACCTATGGTGATAGGTCTTCTTCTATTGCTTAAAGATGAAAGAGATATTGATATCAAATATGCAATATTCTTAATGCTTTGGTTTGTAGGCTCAATATATGCAAGCACAAAAGGAACAAGATTTGTTCTTCTTCTTGTACCTGCTTTTGGTATTGCATTTGGTATTGCATTAGGAATGGTTCATAGAATTCTTACAAAGCTTATCAGTGAAGAGTTTAAGATAAAGAAGATTATTGTAAGCATAGTTTTAATTGTACTTTTATTGTTTTTTCTTGTAAAGCCCATTTCACTTGCTGATGCTGTTGCCAGACAAGAAGTTCCCAGTATGAATGATGCCTGGTGGGCTTCATTAGAAGGAATAAAAAATAATTCAACTGAAGATGTTGTTATTAATTCCTGGTGGGACTTTGGTCATTGGTTTAAAGCAGTCGCCGATAGAGGAGTAACCTTTGATGGTGCAGGTCAGCATTCGCACATAGCTCACTGGATTGGAAGAGCTTTGTTAACAAGTGATGAAGAAGAAACTATCAACATTCTCAGAATGCTTGACTGTGGAAGTTTTAATGCGCATTATACTATACGCGATGAAGTTAAGAATCCTTTATTGGCAGTTAATCTGACAAAAACTATTATTATGCAGACTGAAGAAGAAGCTAGAGAAACTTTGCGTAATGCAGGACTAAGTGCAAATGTGATTGATGAAGTTATTAAAGATACTCACTGCGAACCTCCAGAAGATTTCTTTATAACAAGCGAAGATATGGTAGGTAAAGCAGGCGTATGGTCTCATTTTGGAAGCTGGGATTTTGAAAGGGCTTTTATTTATTTTAATTCCAGACAACTTAAGGCTGATAAAGCCATATCTCTATTTATTAAGGAGCTGGGAATGACAGAAGAAGAGGCAACTGATTATTATTATCAGGTTCAAGCTTTGACTTCAGAAGAAGAAGGTAATGCATGGGTTGCTCCATGGCCTAATTATTTTGTCAATAAATGGAAGAGCTGTCAGATACAAACCATTGGTGCTGATACTGCAACCATTGATAATTCCACTGATAGTTCCAACACTACAAATACTTCAGAATCTAAACAAGGACAGGATTTTATGGTTTGTGTTTTTAATCAAGGAATTAACAGGAACAACAATAATAACATTGTTCTGGAAGCAGCTATGTTTAATATTGATAACCCTGAAAACAGCACATTAATCATAGGTGGTTATGATGTCAATACCAATTATAAAACAGGCGGTGGAAATGCCATTCCAAATGCATTTGTGATATATGATGAAGATGTCCAAAAATATGAAATGGATGGAGTGACCTTTCCATTTGACATAGTTATTGACAAAGTCAATAAAAGGGCACTTATCTCTGATCCTCTGCTCTCAGAGTCATTGTTTACCAAACTATTTTACCTTGACGGCAAATACAATGAACACTTTGAAATGTTCAGTGACATGACAAGTGTGAATAATCAAAGAATAATTGTTTGGAAAGTTAAATGGGACTGAAGAATTCTTTGGTTAGAATAATTTATTTTTCTTTCAGTTTTTCCAGAATTCGCTTCATCCTCTTAAGATTGTAATGCTTCTCGTCATCAACATCTACTTTACCGCTTTCAAAAGCCTTTTTTAACTCGATAATTGAGTCCTTTATTGTGTGTTCAACATCAAAGCCGATCTCTTTTTTTATTTTATCAGAATTAACATGATATGATCGGGGGTCGTCTGTTTCCTCAATTTCAATAGGAATGTTTCCTACAACCTCTTTCACCAGATTAGCAATCTCTATCACTTTGAGGTTGCCGTATCCTGCATTATAGATTTTCCTGTTAATCTTTTCAATAGGAACTCTTAAGAGAAGTTCATACAATCTTATCATGTCTTTTATATGGATTAATGGTCTTAGCTGGTCTCCGCCAAAAACCTTGATTTTTCCTTTCTTAACAGCAAAGCTGGTTAGAATGTTGACCACTACATCAAGCCTAAGTCTTGCTGAATCACCACTTATTGTTGAAGGCCTGATAATAACTCCCTTGAAATTATCATCCAGCCTGAGCATAAGGTAGTGCTCAATCTCAATTTTTAGTTTTGAGTATTGGGTTATTGGTTCTGGTTCAAACTCTTCAGTAACATCAGGCTCTTCTCTCACTCCGTATACACTGCTTGAAGAAGCATATATGAATCTCTCTACGCGGTGTTCTTTTGCTAAGTCAATCATATTTATTGAGCCGTCATAATTAACAGAATGCGTGAATTCAGAGTCAAGCTCTGCACTAGGGTCATTTGAAACGCATGCAAGATGAATAACCTTGTTAACTCCTTCAAGAGATTTTTTTACATCATCTTTGTTGCGAAGGTCTCCTTTAACCACAATCAGGTTTGTGTTATTCTCAGCATCTATTGCCTTTGAATACTCTTCGGGTGAATCCCAGAACCAGAAAGTGTCAAGAACAGTAACCTTATAGCCTTTCTTCAGCAGAAGAGGCACCAGTTCTGCTCCAACATAGCCTGCTCCGCCTGTAACGAGAACTCTGTCTTGTTTATCTGCCATGATAGAACTTAAAACATTAGTCTATATATAAATTTTTTCTATGAGTTAAATGAGAACTGAGTTAATAAAGAACTGAATCATTTCTTACTCAAATATTTAAACCAGCTCTCGGTAGCCTTCTTAATGGATTTTTCATCCCACACAGGAGTGTTCCTCCAGTACTCAATGTTATCAAGCATTATCTCAACGCCTTTTTCAAAAGAAATCTCAGGCTCCCATTTGAGAAGCTTTTTTGCCTTGAAAATATCTGCATGAGTAGAGTCAGGCTCGCCAGGTCTTTTAGCAAGCCTCACTTCAGGATAATCCTTTCCGCCTATTAATTCTGCAAGGTAATTAACAGACTGAGGCTTACCAGTAGCAATGTTAATCATCTCATCAACAACATTAGATTCTGCAGCCATAAAAGTTGCTTTTGCAATGTCTGTTACGAAAGTGAAATCTCTTGTCTGCTTTCCATCACCAACAATTGTTAGCGGCTTGTTGTGAAGCTTTTGGGACAGGAAAACCTTGAACACAGCGCCGTAAGTTGTGTTTGACCTTGCTCTCGGACCAAACACATTGAAATACCTTAGAGCCACGACAGGCATCTTATAGAGTTTTCCCCAGAAGAGTACGTACTGTTCGCCCATGTTCTTGGTAAAAGCATAAGGGTATTCAGATCTAATCTCCTCCTCTTCGCTCGTTGGATACTTGTCAGGAATTCCATAGCATGAAGATGAAGCAGCATAAACAAATTTCTTAAGCTTGTTGCTGTGCTTTCTGCATGCTTCCAGAACTCTCACTGTTGAGGTAACATTAGCCTGATGATAGGTAAGTGGCTGTTCAATTGAGGGAACAATGTCTGCAAGAGCAGCTAGGTGAAAAACATAGATTGCATCCTTGAAGAGGCTATCATCAAATTCTTCAGACAGCTCTATCTTATGAAATTCATAGTTAGGGTTGTCCTTGAAAAGCTCAACATTATCGAGCTGGCCATTAGCCATGTTATCAATAGCAACCACCTTGAAACCTTTATTCAGAAGAAGCTCTACTAGGTGAGAACCTATGAATCCTGCTCCGCCCGTGACTATTGCTTTTTTCATTTATAATAATATCCTCTTATCATATCATCTTATTTTTTTATCTTATTCCCTATTTTTTTGTGGCTATCAGCCTTATCGTATCTGCTTTTTTGCTTGTGCTTTTTACAGACTTATTTTTTGCTAAAATTACATTAGCTACCCTTACAAATCTTGTGTATATTGGAGTATTAGCCTTGGTGATAAGGTCTATTTTACTTGTCAGTAGCTCTATTTTCAACTTATTATATCCATTCTTTTGAAATACTTTTGATAGGCTTCTTGTTGTAAAGTGATGAACATGCGCTTTGTTGCTTTTACTTTCACCTAACACTTCTTTGTTTTCACAGTTGGGCACCTCTATGAAAATAGCATCCCCTTTTTTTTGCAGTTTTTTTACTGTTCTAAAGAAATTGTTTAAATCAGGCAGATGCTCAAATACATGAGAGAGTATTATTAAGTTGTATTTTTTCTTGGTTTTCAAATTTTCTATTCCTGTGCAGAACACTATTTTTTTTCCAATCTTCTTATTTATATTATCAACTGATCTTTTATCAGGTTCTATTCCATTTATATCATAACCTTTTTTATGCCAGTGGATTATTCCTCCACCGTAACCAAACCCTATTTCCAGGATTTTTTTCGGGGTGTATACTTTTTTTATCCATTTAGCCTGGTCTTTTGATCTTAACCTGCCTGCTTTAATATATATTGTGTCAAGCAGGCTCTTTATTTTTGGCATCCACAAAAGTGCTGATAAGTCATCTCTTTTTTCTTCCCAGAATTCCTCATCATACAATTCTTTTTTTACCATTTTTTTGTTTTTTTAACTTTTTATCTTCTTAAATGCTGTGAAAGCAGTGAACAAAATTGGAGTAGAGCATTTGAAACTTTGAATTTGAAAAAGATTTATGGTCTTACTTTCCTTTCAAATCCTTAACAGCTTTAACCAATCCTTTTGTGCTTATACCATAATGTTCCATTAAAAGGTCTTGTGAACCATAATTCTCTGGGAACTCATCAGGTATTCCTATCATTTTAAACTTCTTGGGTTTAGCAAAATTAGCTTCGCATAGTAACTCGCTTATTGCGCTTCCAAAGCCACCTATCTTTATGTGCTCTTCCACAGTCACAATAATATGAATTTTTTCTGCGTGTTTCAAAATAGTTTTTTTATCAAGAGGCTTGATTGTTGGCACATGGATAACACTTGTTTTTATTCCATACTTTGCCAGTTCATCAGCTGCTTCAAGAGCCAGCCTAAGGGTTATGCCTGTTGTAAGTATTAATGCATCTGAGCCTTTGCGCATAGGATAAGCTTTTCCAATAACAAAAGGAGTTTCTTTATCTGTGACTATAGGGTCATATCCTTTTCCCATTCTGATGTATATAGGCCCTTTGTATTCAAGTGTTAAAGGTATTAATTTTTTCATTTCCTGAGCATCAGCAGGGGCAATAACAGTCATGTTCGGAATTGTTTTCATAATAGCAATGTCCTCAATTGCTTCATGGGTTGGCCCAAGAGGGGCATATACTAATCCGCCTCCATTAGCAATAATCCTTACATTTACATTGTGCAGTCCAAGGTCAAGAATGTTTTGATCAAAACACCTGCGCGTGAGAAAAGTTGCAATACTGTTAATGTAAACAACTTTACCTTCCAGTGCCAGGCCAGCAGCCATTCCAATAATGTTTTGCTCGTATATTCCTTCCAGTAAAAATCTTTCAGGTATTTGTTCCCTGAAATCATTAAGAGTGCCTGCTCCCAGGTCAGAGCCTATAAAAAAAACTTTCTTATGTTTCTTTGCAAGTTCAAACACTTCATTAAGAGCTGTTTTTCTCATTGTCTTGTTTTTTTTTACACTTCCAGGGCCTTGTAAATCTTTTTAAGTTCTTCTGGCTTTGGCTTTACATGATGCCATTTTGCGTTTCCTTCCATAAAAGAAACACCTTTTCCCTTGACTGTATGGCATATAATCATTGAAGGCTTTCCTTTTGTAAATGGTATTTGTGAAAAAACTTTTTTTAACTCATTAAGGTTATGGCCGTCAACCTCCCTTACTTCAAAACCAAAGCTCTTCCATTTGTCTGCAATTGGCTCAAGGTTTTGCACATAACTAACAAGCCCATATGACTGGACTTTATTGTAATCAAGAATAACTATCAAGTTGTCAAGCTTATGCTTTCCTGCGCAAAGAGCTGCTTCCCAAACAGAACCCTCATCTGTTTCTCCGTCGCCAAGCACCACAAACACTTTGTGGTTGGATTTTTCAAACTTGGCATTAATAGCCATCCCTAGTCCTATTGAGAGACCATGGCCTAGGCTTCCTGTTGATGCTTCAATTCCAGGTGTTAATATTTCTGGGTGGCCTCCTAACAACCCGTCAAATGCACAGAACTTTTCTAGTTCTTTTTTTGGGAAAAATCCTTTTTCAGCGAGCACAACGTATAGTGCAAGGCATCCGTGGCCTTTGCTAAGAATAAACCTGTCACGTTTATCCCATTTTGGTTTTTTAGGATTATATTTCAGGATGTCATCGTAAAGAACCCTTAGTATTTCTACCAGGGAAAATGCAGATGCTGGGTGGCCTCTTCCTGCACACGCCATCATGCTTACTATTTGTTTTCTCATCTCAATTGATTTCTTGTCAAGTTTTGTGTTATTCATTTTTTTGGGTTATCTGTTCCTTTTTTATTGTTAGTTTTTTCTCTTATTATCATTTATTGTATGGAAAGTCTTTATATGTTTTTATAATTTTATTCAGCAACATCTTTGACTTTTCAATCTGCTTTCTTCTTATATTTCTAATAACTTGGACATTATATATTTTTGCATTGTTACCTTTCAGGTTGCTTTTTGCGAACTGTCTTCTCTTAATATCATCATGCAGGTATTCATTTAAGAAGATAAGACACCATACTAATCCTATTAAAGGGTATGCAATTCTTACTCTGTCTTGCAGGTGTATGTCTTCTTTGAAGATTGACAGAACACCTGAAACAAATTTTTGCTTTTGTTCATCATTGAGTTTCATGTTATCATGATGTATGAAGTCACAAATCAATTTCATAGGCGAGTCATAACCGAAATATTCGAAATCAATAAACATTAACTTACCATTGGTTGTTTTTATTGAATTATGAAAACCAAGGTCAGATGGGCTTAAGGTCTGGAATTCCGGCTCAAGCTCCTTTGCAAAATCAATACTTGATTTGTTTGCCTGTTCTTTAGCCCATTTTATGATTTTTATGTAGGTCTGATTGAAATCATTTTTAAGAAACTCATGGAGTCCTTTGAACAATTGGTCTTTTTCATTCCTACTTTTTGTGATGTTGAGTTTTTTAAGTCTTCTTTCAATAATATCAACTATTGCTTGAAATGAAAAACAAGCGTCGGAAGCGGAAGGAAAAATTGGTCTTGGCTTGGTCAGTGCAAGCTTTTTTAATTGTGCAACAAAGTTTATTATCTGAACAGTATCTTCTTTAGGGCTGACAACCTTTTTTCCTTTTACAAATTCATAAACAGCACAGTTATTGTCAGAATCTTTGGCAATTGGTTCTGGAATACAAACAACTTTGTTTTTTCTTAGAAATTCAAGGCTTGAATACTCTGTTTTTAACCGGTCGCGCTTGTCGTTTCTATACTTAAAGTACTGCTTGCCAAGAAAAGTTTGGCTGCCTGCTGTAATCTTATATACCTTACTGTTCCTTCCACCACCAATCCGTTCTAATGAACCAGCTTTTTTGCCGAGCAAGTTTGAGAACAGTTCTCTTAATTCTTTCTCGCCAAAAAAATAATTGTTAATCTGAGACCATTCAGTGCATACAAATAAGTCATTAAGTGAAGGTTTTGAAACCAGTTTTTTTGAATATAAAATCTTAAGAACATTTTTTGGGAATCCCGGATGGGTAAACACTTCTTCCAGGTCATCAATGAAATGAGTACAGCCAAGCTCTTTTATTTTATCAATTTTCCCCTCTCTTGTTGAAAGAAAAAAAACTTGTTCATGAGCAAGGCCGAGCTTGTCAAAAAAACCATTTTTTTTAAGCCACTTCAAAGCTGCTTTTCTGAGGTTAATACTGGTTAGTTTTTCCTCATTATTATTTTTTGGCTTGTAATTAGAGATTTCTGTTTTGTGGCTGATAATATATGTGGGGATGTTGTGCTTTTTACAAAGCAAAAAAAAATCAGCAACACCATCAACTAATTCAGCATTGTCCATTTTTAAGCCGTAAACAAGAGCTTGGAGCTTCTGCCAGTTAAATTCTCCCTTGGGCTTGGCTTTGGATCTGATGTAATCTCTGATAACAATTTTATCCTTAGACATATTTTTCTCAATAAATCCTTGTTCCAAGGCAATCCTGTGCAGGCTATTATCATAATTCACAATAGTATTATCTAAATCAACACCTACTATTATGTTATTATTATCAGGCTCAACACCAACTTTGTTAGTCATTTAAGCAATCCCTCATCTTAATCCTTTTATGATGGATGAACATAACTTATGTATTTAAAAGTATTGAAAACTTAATAGGAGGTGAAATATTAAGAGAATATTAGAAACATATAAAAACTTCATAGTTCTTCTTTTATATCCATGAAAGTGTCATATTCTTACCTGAAAGAGCAGTTTGCTAATCCTGACGCTATCTTGGCTGATGTTAAAAAGCTTGTGCTTAGCGGTGATTTTACTCTTGGGAATGCTCTTGAGGAGTTTGAGAAAAGTCTTGCAGAGTTTCTTGGCTCTAAGTTTGCTGTTGGTGTTGGCACTGGTACTGACGCTCTTAGATTGTCATTGATTGCTGCTGGTGTTAAACCAGGTGATGAAGTGATTACTGCTGTTAACACTTTTTACTCAACAGCAGCTGCTATTGCCACTGTTGGCGCCAAGCCTGTTTTTGTTGATGTAACTGATGACCTGTTAATGGACGTTTCTTTAATTGAGAAAGTAATTACTAAGAAAACCAAGGCTATTATTCCTGTTCATCTTCATGGAACTCCTGTTGACATGAAAAAAATAATAGCAATTGCTGAGGCTCACAAACTTGTTGTGATTGAGGATTCCTGCCAAAGCCTGGGAGCAGAGGTTCATGGAAAAAAAGCAGGCACATTTGGATTAACAGGTTGTTTCAGCCTTCACCCTCTTAAGCCTTTGAATGTTTGGGGTGATGCAGGTGTTGTTGTGACTGATTCAGAAACTGTAAGAGACAGGCTTCATCTTTTGCGTGATAACGGCTTGAAAAACAGGGATGAATGCGAAGAGTATGCTTTTAACTGCCGCATGGACACCTTGCAGGCTGTTGTGGGCAACCACTTGATAAAAGACTTGGATAAAATTTTGGATGCAAAAATTGAGAACAGCAAATACTATGACAAAGAATTTGTTAGTGTCAAGCAGATAAGGATTCCCCCTAGAGAAAAAGATGTTAAAAGGGTTTATCATAATTATGTCTTAATAGTTGAGGATAGGGACAAGATATTAGTATTCCTCAGGGAAAAAGGCATTTCTGCAAAGATTCATTACCCTATCCCTCTTCATTTGCAAAAAGCCAGTAAATACCTTAGTTATAAAAAAGGTGATTTTCCTGTTGCTGAGGAGCAGACTGAAAAAATTATTTCTTTGCCTGTGCACCAGCACTTAACGCAGGAGCAAAAAGAGTTTGTTGTGAAAACTGTTAAGGAGTTTTACAAATGAATTCACAAAATAAGAGCTCAGGAAAATGTGATTCAGAAAAAAAGGATTTACAGATAAGAGTTCCTTATATTGATTTTAATGCACAGTACAATGAGATTAAAGAAGAAATCCTTAAAGAAATAACATGTGTTCTTGAAAAAGGAAGTTTTGTGCTTGGAAAAGAGCTTGTTAAGTTTGAAAAAAACTTTGCTTCTTATACAGGAACCAAGTATGCACTTGGTGTTGCTAATGGGACAGACGCCTTGTTTCTGGTAATGAAAGCCTTAGATATTGGCAAAGGTGATGAAGTCATAACTGTTCCTAATACTTTCATTGCAACAGCAGGAGCAATTGTTGCTGCTGGTGCAAAACCTGTTTTTGTTGATGTAAAAAATGATTTTAATATTAACCCTGAACTAATTGATAATGTTGTCACAAAAAACACTAAGGCTATTATTCCTGTTCATCTTACAGGCAGGGTTGCTGACATGGACTCAATACTTGAAATTGCGAAGAAACATAAGCTTCATGTAATTGAGGATGCTGCGCAGTCAGTAGGAGCCAGGTATAAAGGTAAAAGGGCTGGTTCTTTTGGAATAGCTGCTGGTTTTAGCCTTCACCCTTTAAAGAACTTAAATGCAGCTGGCGATGCAGGCCTTGTCACGACTAATTCAGGTGAATTACATGAAAAACTTGTTTTGCTTAGAAATCATGGTTTAAAGAACAGGGATGAATGCGCTTGCTGGGGTTATAATTCCAGGCTTGACTGCTTGCAGGCAGTTATTGCTAATGTAAAACTTAAACACCTGGATAAATGGACTGAAAAGATAAGAGAAATTGCAAATATCTATAAGGATGGATTAAAAAGTTTTGTTGGAAAAGGAATAATATCTGTTCCTGTTGACCATCCTTTTGAAGAACCTGTTTACCATACATTTATTATTCAGTGTGAAAAAAGGGATGAACTACAGGCTTTCCTCTTTGAGAAAGGCATTAAGACCAAGATTCATTATCCTATTCCTATTCATTTGCATGAAGCAGCTTCAGGGCTTGGTTATAAAAAAGGTGATTTTCCTGTTGCTGAACAACAGGCAAAAATAATTCTAAGCCTTCCAATTTATCCTGAGATGAGTGATGAGCAGGTTGCTATTGTTATTGATGAAATAAAGAGTTTTTATGGACGATTTACACTATCCTGAACAAATATTTATAATCAGAAGAATAATCAGAAGACGCCAGTGCAAACGACAACATAATAACATATAATTAATCAAAACTATTATAAAACATTACCTATTTGCTCTATAAATTACTTATTTGATATAATAAGTAAGAATAAGGTATAATGGGAATGATTAAGAAATAAGGTGTTAAACATGGGAGAACTGTTGAATATAATAACTCCAATGCATAAGAAGACCAAAAGGGATTATCTTTCCAGGATGGTGGATGAAAAAGTTAAGTGCATGGAGATTGCAAAGAAATATGAAGAAGATTATTGGGATGGTGACCGAAGGTATGGTTATGGAGGGTACAACTATATGGCTGGTTATTGGGAGCCTGCTGCAAAAGCCATCATTGAGAAATACAAGCTAACCAAGGATTCAAAAGTCCTTAGTGTCGGATGCGGGAAAGCTTTTCTAGAGTATGAAATCAAGAAGCTACTTCCAGGCATTAATATTGTTGGCTTTGACATTTCAAAGCATGCAATCAATTCTGTTATGCCCAAGTTTAAAGATGACTTTTTTGTTCACAAGGCACAGGAGCTTTATCCTTTCAAGGACAAGGAGTTTGACCTTGTTTTGTGTTTAACTGTTATTCACAACATTTATATTGATGAGTTAAAAGTGGCTTTGCAGGAAATTGAAAGAGTTGGTAAGCAGAAGTTCATTACTACTGAGGCTTTTAGGAATGAACAGGAATTGTTTAATCTTCAGTGCTGGGCTCTTACATGTGAGCTGTTTTTTAGGCCTGAGGAATGGATTTGGCTGTTCAAAGAGTTTGGTTGTGATTGTGATTATGAATTTATTTATTTTGAATGAGCATGATTAGAAAAATTATTGTGAGGTATTAAAATGAGCAAGAGCATGTTAGGTAAAAAAATCAAGGCTGCTATTCTTGTAGAGCAAAGAAAGCCTCTTGTTGTATCAGAGATTGAGCTTCCGAAAACACTTGACTATGGTCAGGTGCTTGTAAAGATTTATTATACAGGTATTTGTGGTTCCCAGCTGAATGAGATTGACGGAACCAAAGGACCTGATAAGTTCCTGCCTCATCTTCTTGGGCATGAAGGAAGCGGTGTTGTTGAAGAAGTAGGTTCTGGTGTCAAGAGTGTGAAGCCAGGCGACCATGTTGTGTTGCATTGGAGAAAAGGTGAAGGCATTCACTCAGCCACTTCTAAATATAAATGGGGCGATAAGAGTGTGAATGCTGGCTGGGTAACAACTTTCAGTGAGTACAGTGTTGTTTCTGAGAATAGGGTTACTATGATACCAAAGAATTTTGATATGAAAACAGCCCCTCTTTACGGCTGCGCCATAACAACTGCTTATGGTGTTATACATAATGATTCCAACATGAAAATGGGAGATTCAATAGCTGTATTTGGTGCAGGAGGAGTAGGAGTTGCTCTTGTGCTAATGGCCAGTTTGATTTCAGCTTATCCAATAATTGCAATTGATATCAATGACTACAAACTGAAAAAAGCCAAGGAGTTCGGGGCAACGCATATAATTAATTCTTCCAAAGAAGATGTGAAAAAGAAAATCCTTGAAATAGTTCCTGGAGGAGTTGATGTTGGTGTTGACACAACAGGGATTTCATCTGTTCGCGAGATGTGCTATGAACTCACCAGCAAGGAAGGCATAACTGTTGGTGTTGGGGTGCCAAAAGCAGGAACAAAGATTTGTATTGACTCCTTTCCTCTGCATTTTACCAAGAAGATAACGGGTTCTCATGGGGGAGACGCAGACCCCTCCTATATTATTCCTAGGCTTGCCCGTCTTCAGCAGTCTGGAAGATTTGATTTGGAAAACATGATAACACACACTTTCTCTCTGGATGAGATTAACAAGGCCATTGAAATGGTGCGTACAGGAGACACTGTGCGATGCATAGTTGATATGTCAAAATGAGTGCTATTAAAGGAATTATAAAAGATATTAAAAGAGTAATAATATTTGGACATAATGGATTTATAGGAAGACACTTGATAGAATATTTCCAACAGCAAAACCCTGATATTAAACTTGTTGGCAAATCCTTTCCAGACTTTGACCTGACTAAAGAAGAGGATATGCAAAGTTTAAAGGATTTGTTTGACATGAACACAGCTGTTGTAATGCTTTCTGCAATAAAACCAAATTTTGGAAATGACCTGGATGCATTCACTAAAAATATTGGGATGATTGTCAATTTGTGCAGACTGATGCAGAAGTATCCTGTTCGTCGCTTTATCTATTTTAGTTCAGCAGCAGTTTACGGAGAGGACATCCATAACACTAGCATTACAGAGAATACAGAGATAAATGCCAGATCTTTTTACGGCATGGCAAAATATGCCTGCGAGAGGCTGCTCTGGAAAACTTTCGAAGATTCTGAAAAAAGCTCTCTTCTTGTCCTGAGGCCTCCTGTTATTTACGGACCTGACGAAGGAGCAGCGAGTTATAACCCTGCGGGCTTTCTTAAGAAAATATTAGGCAAGGAAAAACTAATTCTATGGGGTGACGGCTCAGAAAAAAGAGAGTTCATATACATAGATGATGTTGTGAAAATAGTCAACAAATTTACTTTTAATGATTACAAGGGCGTGCTTAATATTGCGAGCGGCAAGAGCCACACTTTCAAGGACGCTCTTGATATTATTTCATCGTTAGTTGCTGAAATTAATATTGCTGTTAATGTTGAATCAAGAGAAAGATCTAAGGATAAGGTGGATAATGTGTTTGATAATAAGTTGCTTGCCAAAGCGCTGCCTGACTTTGAGTTCATAACCCTTGAACAAGGAATAAAGAAGATATTTGAGATTGAGAATAAGAAATGAATACCTGCTCTGTCTGCAAAGAAGAAAAAGTAAAAGTTCTGCTTGATTTTGGTATGCAGCCAGTCTGCAATCGTTTTCTAAAAAAACCAGAAGAAGTGAAGGGCGAATACAAGCACTCTTTGATGATTGGGCAGTGTCTGACTTGCGGAAGTATACAGGTAGTTAACTCTTTTCCTGTCGCTGAACTTAAACCAGAGCATACATGGATTGTGAGATATGCTGAGCCTGAGGAGCATCTTGACAATCTGGCTGATAAAATTGCTAATCTAGCTGGTCTCAATCCAGAATCAAAATTCCTTGGAATAAGTTTTAAGGATGTTTCCTTGATTGAAAGAATGAAGCATAAGGGTTTTGAAAACGTGCACTGCTTAGATACTAAAAAAGACCTCTTGATAACTGAGATTGCTGGTGTTGAATCTGTTCAGGACAAATTTACTGTAGAAAAATCTAGAGAACTAGTTAAGAAACATGGAAGATATGACATTATTATCGCAAGACATATTCTTGAGCATGTATACTCTCCAAAGGATTTCATGGATTCATTGAAGGAACTGCTAAAACCAGAAGGATATATTATTATTGAGGTTCCTGGATGCGACCAGGCATTTGAACTTTTTGATTACACGATTCCATGGGAGGAACACACTCTTTATTTTACAAGGCAAAGCTTTAAGCATTTCTTTGGTTTCGCAGGACTTAATATTGAAAGTTTTGAAGAGATTGATTATCCTCTTGAGAGCTCATTGATTGTTATTGCTAGACTTAAGAAGAAACAAAACGTATCTGATTCATCTCTATTTCCTACTAAAGATTTTCTTAGCAAAGAGCTTGAACTTGGAGATGCTTTTGCTAAAGGTTTTAGCAGGAGAGAAAAGGAGTTGAAAAACTATCTTTCCGATAAGAAAGGAGTTGCGCTTTTTGGAGCAGGCCATCTTGCATGCAGTTATATTAATTTCTTTGATATTAAAGAGCAAATTGATTTTGTTGTTGATGATGACCCTAACAAGAAAGGTTTGTTCATGGCCGGCTCAGGCATCCCAATATTTGGTTCTGGCGCCTTGGTTGAAAAAAACATTGGTTTGTGCCTGCTGAGCCTTAACCCTAGGAATGAGGATAAGGTTATTCAAAAAAACCAAGCTTTTATTAATAATAAAGGAATCTTTTTATCTATTTTTCCATCAAGCAAGCACGCATTAAAATTAGGTTAACTGGATTAATGGCAGGATGATGCAAAACTAAAACTAAAATGAGAATGAAAAAAATTACTGATGAAGTTTTCTACGCAGACCAGGATATTGTTGAGGTTAGCAAGGAAGATATAGAGTTTCTGAAGAAAAAAGCTCTCCAGAATGAGCGCAAGAGATGCAGGCTGTGCACTCATAAAGATGTGAATGACAAGGTTCATGAGATGATTATTGTGCACACAAAAGATACATATGTGAGGCCGCACAAGCATCTTGATAAGTCAGAGGCTTTTCACATAATTGAGGGAGAAGCAGATGTTGTTATTCTTGATGATGATGGCACTGTCAGAAAAGTAATTTCTATGGGAGAGTATTCTTCTGGAAAAAATTTTTACTACAGACTGTCTGAGCCTTTCTACCATACTTTGCTCATAAAATCTGATATCATTGTGTTCCATGAGGCTACTAAGGGCCCTTTTAGTAAGGACGACACATTGTTTGCTCAGTGGTCGCCAGAAGAAGGTGACATTTCTGCTCAGCGTAAATTTATTAAAGAATTAGAGAAATCCATTAAGAATCATTGAGAATAAGAAATAATCAAAATAAAAAAGAGCAAATAATAAAAAAGAACAAATAATTATAAAATTCCGTCGCGAAGGATGAAAATGAAAAAAAATCATGTTTTAATCGTTGGTGGCAGCAAAGGAATAGGATTTGTTATAGCTAAGACGCTGGCGAAAGAAGGATATCGGGTTTCAGTGGTTGCAAGAAATCCTTCTTTGAAAACAGATGCGGTTGATAAAAACATAAATTTTTGGACTCTTGATTTATTAGATGGGAAGGCTATACCTCTTGTCCTGAATAAAATAGTGGATGAAAGAGGGAAGCTGACTAGTATTGTTTTCTGCCAAAGATACAGAGGAAATGGTGATGATTGGGAAGGCGAGATAAAGGTAAGCTTGACAGCTACAAAAGAAATCATAGACCATTCAATAAATCATTTTGACACCTTAGGTGATAATTCAATTGTTATTATCAGCTCTATAGCGAGCAGTTTTATTGTTGAAGAGCAGCCTTTAAGTTATCATGTTGGAAAAGCAGGTATTAATCAACTTATTAAGTATTATGCTATTGTGCTTGGTCCAAAAAAGATCAGAGTTAATGGTATATCTCCAGGTACTGTTCTGAAAGAAGAAAACAAGGAGTTTTATTTAGGGAATAAAAAGCTCCAGGATATTTTCAAAAAAATAATTCCTATTGGGCGCATGATCATGTCAGAAGATGTTGCCAACCTAACTTCTTTTCTTTGCAGCCCAAAAGCATCAGGTATTACAGGGCAAAACATGTTGTTGGACGGGGGCCTTTCTTTAAAAGGACATGAATCAATGGCGCGTGTCCTGACAAATCTGGATGACTTCAAAAAAACAAAAACTGGCAGAACTAAAAGTAACAAATAATCTCAATTGGAGGAAGTAAAAATGAAAACACTATCTTTTAGACGTGATACTTGCCGTTTATGTGGTGGAAAAAATCTTGAATCAGTGATAAAATTTGAAAATACACCTATAGGAGATGCTTATGTTACTGAAGAACATCTTGATAAAAAACAAGAAGTATTTCCTGTCGAAGTTTTTTTGTGCAGGGACTGTGGTCATGCTCAGCTTCTTGATGTTGTTGATTCTGAAGCCATATATCGTGAATATCTTTACAAAACTTCAATTTCATTGGGATTGGTTGAACATTTTAGAAAAGGTGTTGATTCTATCCTGGATTATGTGAAACCTGAAAAAGGAGCTTTTGTGGTTGACATAGGAAGCAATGATGGCAGCGTATTGCAAGCCTTTAAAAATAAAGGGATGCGTGTTTTAGGCGTTGACCCTGCAAAAGAGATTGCCAAAAAGGCTACAGAGAAAGGCATTAAAACCATACCTGAGATATTTAATCTTAAATTAGCTAAGGATATAAACAATAAATACGGCCAAGCGCAGATAATAATTACAAATAACACTTTTGCTAATATTGATGACTTGGATGATGTTATGGCTGGAATTAAGGAAATTCTTGCTCCTAACGGAGTTTTTGTTGTTGAAACAGGATATGCACTTGATTTGCTCCAAAAAATTGTGTTTGACAACATATATCATGAGCATCTTAGTTATTTTTCTGTCAAACCATTCCAGTCTTTTTTTAAGAAGCATGGCATGGAACTCATTAATGTAAAGCGTGTGCCTACAAAGGCAGGTTCTATACGATGCTTTGTACAATTTGCAGGCGGTCCCAGAAAACTTTTGCCTTCTGTTGAGCGGATTATATCTCTTGAAACAGATATGGGTCTTCATGAACCGCAGATTTTTAAGGATTTTGTAAGCAATTTTAACAGCATGAAAGAACAGACTGTGAACCTGTTGAAACGTCTTAAAGCAAAAGGAAAAAAGATTGTTGGCTATTGTGCTTCGGTTGGGGTGACTACTTTGTTGTATAATTTTGGCATTAATCAGGATTTAATAGAGTGTTTGGTTGATGACAGTCCTTCAAAGCATAATTTGTACAGCCCAGGCTTTCATGTTCCTGTTCTTTCACCTAAAAAGATATATGAAATAAAACCTGATTATGTAATAATCCTTGCATGGCAGTATAACAAACCAATAATTAAAAAGCACTTGGAATACCTTGCTGAGGGAGGATGCTTTATTGTTTTCTTGCCTTTGTTAAAAGTTATTGACTGTGAGAGTTTTGAAAATGTTTGAAAAGCACTCATAAGTCTATTTTTCCCTGCGTAATAGTAAAATTTTTAAACCATACTAAACACTCTCTTTTATAGAAGAATTGGTATCAAACAGATGAAAAGCAATAAAATGGAAGAAGCTCAAAAACACTCAAATAAGATAAAAAAGAAGCATTCTATGAGTAAAATAAGAAGAGAGATTGATAAATTCAGGAATTTAAAGGTTCTTGTAATAGGAGACACGATATTAGACCAATATGTTTTTGTGTGGCCTAAAGGGAGAGCTATTAAAGATCCCATATTATCTACTGAGTATAAATATCAGGAGGTTTATCCAGGTGGTATTCTTGCAATTGCTAACCACATAAGTAATTTTGTGAACAAAGTTAAGTTAGTTTCTATAGTGGGTGACAAAAACTCCAGAGTGAATTTTATTAGCAAGTCCCTGAACAAAAATGTTGATCTAAAAACCTTTACCAAGAAGAATTCACACACAACTGTCAAGAAAAGATATATTGATTACGCCAGACACAACAAGCTGTTCAAAGTAGAGTATATGAACGACAAGCCAATCACAAATGACCTTTCAAATAAAATTCTGCGCTTTCTTGATAAAGAAATACAAAAGTACGACCTGGTTGTTGTTGGAGATTTTGGTCATGGATTTATAAATAATGAAATACGAAAGAAATTAGGAGAAAAAGCCAAGTTTCTAGCATTGAATTCTCAATCAAACAGCGCAAACATGGGTTATAATTACTTTAATTTGTATGATAACCCCAGTTTTGTAAGCACATCTGAAGATGAGTTTAGACTGCCTCTTTCCAGAAGATTCGAGCCAATTGAAGATGTGGTTAAGGAAGGCAGAAATGTTTTTAAGCTTAATAGTTTCCTGGTTACACTTGGAAAACATGGCTGTATTTTTGTTAATAAGGATAAAATTTTTAAGGCTCCAGTGCTTACATCCAGTGTAAAAGATACTGTGGGTGCAGGCGATGCGCTCTATGCAATAGCAGCGCTCTGTGTTTACTCTAATGTTGATGACGAACTGGTTCCTTTTATAGCTAATTGCGCAGGAGGAATTGCTGCTAACATAATGGGTAATAAGGAGAGCGTCACAAAGGAAAGCCTGCTGCAGTTCGTAAAGGATGTGTTAAAATGAAATGGGATGAATATAAAGGGCACATAAACAAGGCAATGGATGCATTTGAGTTTGACGACAAGATACCACTCATACTAAAAAACTCTATTAAAAATAACCAGAAAATATTTGTGGCGGGAAACGGCGGGAGCGCAGCCATTGCATCGCACTATGTGTGCGACCTTTCAAAAGGAGCCACCTATGACTGGTCAAAGAATTTTAAGAGATACCAGGCAATCTGCCTCTCAAATAACCTTAGCTACATGACTGCCATATCCAATGATGAGCACTATGATGAAGTGTTCAAGCAGCAGTTAATAAACCTGGCTTCACCAAATGATATACTGATTCTTATATCCAGCTCTGGCAACAGCCCGAACATTATAAAGGCATTAAAATGGGCTAAGGAGAATGGTATGATAACTATAGGTGTTTCTGGATTTAAGGGAGGCAAGCTAAAAGAGATGGCTGACTATAGTGCGCATATTAATCATCCTGATTATGAAGTATGTGAAGATATACACCATATTTTTGGTCATTTCCTTGCTGTGTATCTTAGAGAAGCAGAATTAAAAGAGACAGAAATTAAAGAGAAAGAGTGAGTAACTTAACTGATTAACTGCTTTCGAAATCTTTTATTAATTCATTATAGCTTTTGTTGTTAACAGCTATGAATTTTCCTCCTAGGTTCTTAGCCAGTCCCTTATCATCGTCCTTGTCTCCCAGCACCAGTATGTCTGTGAACTCATTAATGTTTTTGTTAATTTCTTTCAGGCCGTCAAAAACCATGTCCGGGCTGGGCTTTCGCTTGGTCTTCTCCTTAACAAACTTAGGGTCGAACTCAAAACCTTCTTTTTTTCTTTTTATTTCCGCGTATGCAGAGTCAACATCAGGGCAGTACTGCCAATTATCTATAACCACACCTCTCCTCTTTAGTATGGCATTTGCGCATTCATTTGATTCTTCGACAGTCTTGCAGTCAAAATACTTCCTTGCAACACCTGCCTGATTAGTCACCACAATCTTTGTGGTTTCGTATTTGGTCTGTAGATAAGAGAGAAAGTCAACCACAGGCTTATTATCCTTTACTTCCTCTCTCCAGTTCTTGTTTTTTCCAAGGAAATCTCTATCTTCAATGATGGTACCGTCCCTATCAATGAGGAGCAGGATTTTTTTTCTGTCAAGCTCTTCTTTTACATAATGAATTATTTCTGTTGTGGAAAAGGCAGGGTCATTTGTGTACTTCATTTCTCCGCCAACCTCTTTTATGGCTTCCCGCTCAGCAGTTATGCCAGGCGTTGTCTTGTGTATGAAGTCAGGACCCTTTATGTAGTAAGAGGGATTAAGTTTTTTTATAACCTCGATTCCTTTCTTGAAATCGCTGATAACCACACAGTCAACAAACTCAACACACGTAGCAGAATATGCTCTGAGATTATCAGGGAGCACAGGCCTGCCAGAACCCTTTCTTGAAGTTACGTATTGGTCTGATGTTATGGAAACAACAAGATAGTCACATAGCTTCTTAGCTGACTCAAAATGCTTCATGTGGCCGGGATGAAGAAGATCAAAGCCCCCATGGCACAAGCCGACTTTTTTACCCTGCTTTTTGAGTTCAGAAATCTTTTTTATTGCGGATGGATAGCCAAGTATTTTATTAGAAGTATACCTTTTTTCTATTTCCTTGCTAATTTTAAGAGTCATTTTTCTCTGAACGAATATCTCTGAGTAGTCTTATGACTGTCCAGCATACCATGATTAAATTCTTTATTTTAAGTGCTGCTGATTTTCCTGTTCTTTTCTCAGTGTAGTAAGGGACTTGAATGTATGAATATTTCTTTTTTCCTTTTAGCAGTCTTATCAAAATTTCTGCTTCATAAGCAAAGCTGTCTGTAGTCATTCTGGTTTTTCTTAAGACTTTAACTTTATTAATAACGTGCCCGTTGTAATACTTAAGATGTAAGCCAAATAAGAGGTTTAATAAAGTTGTAAAACCACTTGAAATTACTCTCCTGTAAAATGGTCTTAGCTTGGGGTTTCCTATGTGTGGCACTATAATATCTGCTTTTCCAATATAACTTAGATTCTTTCTAATAGAACTAGCTAATAGCTCTCCTTCTCCTGGAAACAAAGTTATGTAGTTCTTTTTTGCAAGCCTAACTGCTTTTCTAAACACATAACCAAGGTTTCTGTTTCTTTTATTGTGAGAAACTCTTACTTGAGGGTATTTTTTAGCAAGTTGATTGGCAATTTCATCAGTCCTGTCTTTGCTTCCGTCATTTATAATCAGAATCTCATAATCAAGGGGTGTTTTATTTAGAGCGTTTACATATTTTTTTATAGCTCTTTCAAGGTATCCTTCTTCATTATATGCAGCTACAACGACAGTGATTGATTTTTTCATTTTGTTTTAACTAAGACTTTGATATCAAAATATACTTCACAATTATTTATAAATGTTTAGGTTGATTAGATAGTTTATATCGAAAGATTTAAAACTATTCTAAAACTATTTTAAAACTATATTGTTATATATTTAATTGTTATATATTTAATTTATTGGTTTTTGGCGAGAGGTGATTTTTTGACTAAATTATCAGATAAAATAAAACTCATTATTAAGAATTTAAAATGGCAGGATTATGTTTTCATAGGAATAATTGTAATATATCTTGTTCTTCAAATCAACTTAATGTCTGGATTTAAGGCACTTCCAAGCCCGATATATGGCGGAGACTATTATTATTCAATGGGAACTGTGCAGCATGTTTTAAGTGGGGGCAATCCTTTTGTAAGCCCTAATGTACTTGGCTCAGAGCCACTTTACCTTCCTCTTTACACAATACTTGTATCTGTTATAGGCAGCGTATTTGGTTTATCAGCTTTTGCAGCAATGAAAATCTTTGCAATAATCCATATGATTGTTGCTCTTATTGTGTTTTACTTCTTTGCTAATTATCTGTTCAAAAACAAGCATACTGCATTGTTTACAACTTTACTTTACCTGCCATTGATTTCTTTTCCTGTATGGAAATATCTTCAGTTTACAATGACTCTTGTAATGCCTGCTTTTATTTTTTCCTTGCTTTATTTCTTTGAGAAAAAGAGCTGGGTTTCAGCAATAACCTCAGGTGTTCTTTTTGGTTTGTTGGGAATATCCCACACAGTCGGTTTTGTGACTGGTGTGTTTATATTTGTAATAATAGCTCTTTATAAACTATTCTTTGAGCACTTGAGACGGAGTGATAAAAGATGGATTTTTGACACAGATTCTTTTAAAAAAAATTTTTCAAAAACTCTCATACTACTCATAATAATTGGTTTTATAGGGAGTTGTATTGCAATGCTTTACTGGTTCAAGCCCATCTTTGTTTATCATGGCGAAATTCAGCAGGCACACCTATTTACCCAAGACCTTTCTTCATTAAAGCTACAGTTCAAATTCATTTTTGACAATTTGAAATCGGTTCTGTTTAATTTTTCAGATCCTTTCTATGGTTTTAAATCAATTTTTTTCGCAGCGGGCGTGCTTTTATTGTTTTTCATTAAGAAATACCAATCTTCCACAAAGTTTCTAGTTCTGCTTTTAGTAGCAACGCTGATTGGTAGCTTTCATTTTGTTTTAACTCAACCTTTACTTGGCACTAATCTGTCTCCTATTTATATAGTAATATTCAGCTTTGGCCTAACCACAGCTCTTTTATGCGGATTGAGTGCGGAAATCATAACAGGTTTTGCTAAAAAATATAAGAATTACATTTTCATGGGAATTATTCTTATAATTCTCTTGTTAGGTATGTACCAATTCGTATTGTATTCAAAGAATGACAAATGGATTAATGCCGGAAGAAACGAGTTATCACCTAATCTTCAAGGTATGCAGAAATGGGTTCTTGGAAACACTGATGTTAATGATGTATTCTTGTCAACCAATGAGTTAAGCTTTGCTCTTAATGGACTTACTGGCAGAAAAGAAGTTGTTGGCAGGAAATCACACAACAGCATGTTCTTAGATGTTGATAAGCGCCAGGCCGCTGCTGCTGTTATACTTTATGGCAATGATACTATAGAAAGAAAAAGATTGCTGGAAGAATATTCTGTAGATTACTTCTATTGGGATTATTACTGGATACAATCAGAATACTATTTTGATAATTCTGGCAAGATGACATCATGGTTTGACCCGCTTTCATTAGAGGATAACACCGCCTACAATGACCTTGTGCAGAGATATAATATTTCCTTTTTTAAACAGCATACATGGCCAGACCCTGCTGTCAAGGGGGAATACATAAAGCAAATTGACCTTATCTTCATCCTTCCTACACAATTTGACCTTGCTCATCCTTGGCATCCAGATTTGGATAATTACTTGGAAGAAGTATGGAGTTATAAACAAGACAATGTGGTGCTAAGCAGGATATACAAAATAGTAAACACAAGTTAGGGGGTTTTATTTGAAAATTATGAAAAAATCATATTTAGCAATCATAATTATTATTATCTGCACAATTTTTACTTCATTAGGCCAGCTTTTTCTTAAATTTGGAGCAAACAAACTTGAACTTGCGTTTGTGCCAATAATAACCAATATTCCTTTAATTATAGGATGTGCTCTTTATGGAATTGGAGCTATAATTATGGTGTTTGCTTTGAAGCATGGAGACTTGTCTCTTATTTATCCTTTTCTTAGCCTAAGTTTCATATGGGTTGCTTTATTATCTTTGATTTTTTTAGGTGAACATTTGGTATTTATGCAGTGGCTCGGCATAATCATAATAATTTTAGGTGTGATTTTTGTTGCAAGAGGTGCTAAAAGTGCTTAATACATTGGCGATTGTATTGGTTGTAATAGGTACTGTTATTGGAGCCTTTGGTTCACTATACTTGAAAAGAGGTGCCAAGTATTTTAATTTAAACATTTTTAAACAGATAAAAAATAGGGAATTAATTTTAGGTATAGTACTTTTTGTATTCGGTTCAGTATTCTATATATATGCTCTTACAATGGAACGTTTGTCTGTGCTTTATCCCCTTACTTCTTTAACATATATTTGGGTTGCTTTTGTTTCAGTTTGGTTTCTCAAAGAAAAAATGAACAAGTATAAATGGGCAGGTATTGCCCTTATAGTATTGGGTATCATTATTATTGGTTTGTTTTCTGTTTAGTCCAAGGTTTTAATCCATTCAATTGTTTCTTTTAAGCCTTGTTCAAAACCATACTTAGCTTTAAAGCCAAGGAGCTTTTCTGCTTTTGTATTATCAGAACAAGCCCTTTTAAGCTCCTCTTTTTTCTCAGGTGCAAAATTAGGCTTGACATTTTTATTTAAATGCTTGTTTATAAGAAAAAGAATTTTATTAACACTGGTTTCTTGGCCTGTGCCGATATTTATAGGTTCTCCAAATCCGGCGTTAGCTTTGCATGCGAGTAAGTTTACATTCACTATATCTTTGACAAAAACAAAGTCTCTGGTTTGTTCTCCATCACCATATATATTTGGAGTCTCATTATTCAGCACTTTTTTTATAAACAATGGAATCACGCCAGCATAAGTTGAATCAGGGCTCTGCCTTGGTCCAAATACATTAAAATACCTGAGGATAATTGTTTTTAGACCATGCTTTTTGTAATATTCATTACACAGTTTTTCTGCGCTCAGCTTTAATTCAGCATAAGGTGACAAAGGATTAGTTTCAAGCTGTTCTGTCTGAGGAATTATATTTGTGTTTCCATAGACAGCACAAGATGAAGCAAATACAACTCTTTTTACATTATTAAGCCTGGCAGCCTCCAAAATGTTTCTGGTGCCTTCATGAATTACTGCAGTATACTCATCTTTTTTTTCAACAGATTCTCTTACAGATATTAATGCGGCGTGGTGCAAAACAAAATCAACATCTTGGAATTCTTCTTTTAAAAGATTTAAGTCACAAATATCTCCCTTAATGAATTTGATTTTCTCAAGAATGTCTTTTGGCAGGTCTGGCAGATTATTGGTGCCTGCAGACAGGTTGTCAATAACAACAACATCTTCTCCTTTTTTCACCAACTCTTCGACAATATGGCTGCCTATAAAACCTGCTCCGCCAGTAACAACATATTTCATTTTTTCAACTCATTTTTAACTATTTCTTAACTCTTTTTCAGTTCATCTTCAATAAGTGATATGAATTCTTCTTCAGGTTGCGCACCCACGAGCTTAATTCCGTTAATGAAAAATGTCGGTGTTCCTGTGACTCCGACAACTCCTGCTGTCTGAATGTCCTTATCAACTCCAATTTTGTATCTTTGACTGTCAAAACACTCATTGAATTTTTCTGAATCAAGACCAAAAGTAAGAGCAGATTCTTTGAACATATCTTCATTTAGTTCAGTATTATGTGCAAATAAATATTCATGATATTCCCAGAACTTATCTTGTTCTTTTGCGCATTCTGCAGCCAGTGCTGCATTGTATGAATTTGGATGAATCTTTGTCAGAGGATAGTTTTTAAAGACATATACTATTTCATCAGGATACTTTTTTAGTATGTTCATTATGGTTTGCTCTGCTTTGCTGCAAAATGGACATTCATAATCAGAAAATCCCACTATTACGACGCTGGCTTCTGAACCGCCTGTGAAAGGATCATTATCAATTGGAACACGAATTCTTTCAGCATCCTTTGCATTTTTATCTGCCAGACCAAACCAACCAGTGAAAATACCAATGCCAATTATGATCAGCACTGCAAAAACAGCTATGGCTATGATGTTTTCAGTTTTTTCAGATTTAGGCTTTTCTTTGTCTGTTGCATTATTATTCTGATTGTTATCAGAATCTTTGTTTTCTCCACTCTTTTTTTCAGATGTTTTCATGTTATTGTTTAGAATGAATAAGGAGTTTAAAAAAGTTTTGAGAAATGAGGCTCTGTCCCGAAAGTCTTTGCCTTAATTACAAAAAACATAGTTTTTGAATTTATTTATTAAAATAAATAAAGGTCAAAACTAATACTAAGGGATTCCGGTCCTTTTTTGGACTAGGAATCGCTTGCATTTAGTGAAGTTTTGGAAGTGAGCGTAGCGAACGAGCGAAAACTTCTTTTGAAGGCAATACTATCGAACAAAGTGAGATTAGGGACAGAGCTGAAAATCATGAAAATGTTTATGCTATGAAATATTTAATCAAGCAGAAGAAGTGTAAAATTCTTAAAGCACTCACCTTCTTTTCGGACAACATCAATATCATATCCTGCTTTTCTGACGGTTTGAAAAACATCTATTCCACAGGCTTCCATGGCAGGTCTTGCCTTTTTCTGATTCTTACATTCTCTTTTGCTGAATTTATTCGGCTTCTCGACTTTTGTGGCCCAGCAGGGCTCACAAGTACGGCAAGGCCCAGTTGTATAAGCGAATGCTTTATAGAACCCTGATAGATATGCTTCTTTTTCCAGTTCAAACATGATGTTATGAATTTTTTGCTGTTCTGGTTTTTCTTTCAGCCCAATAAATTCAAGAAGTATGGCGTTATTATAACTAGCTAATCTGGTTCTGGTTTCTTCAGGTGTAGGAGAGTAAGGTGGGCAAGTAAAATGTGTTGCATAGCCTTTGCATCCATATTCGCATTTCTGCCTAACCCAATCACTAACAATAATATTATTGGCAGAGATGAATTTGGTTGAATTTGCCCCTTTTTCCTCAGCAAGTTCGCAAATCCTTTGAATTACTTCATCTAGTCTCATGAAAACAGGAACTAAACTTAGATATAAAAATTTATCGCACTTTGGGCTCGTTTGCAAGTTTCATTTTGAGCACCTTACTAGCATGTTATGTGTGAAGCATTTCATGTAGAAATGTCTGGCTTGTTGTCCGACGGTACGACCGCGTAATGTTTCTCCCATTCCTCTTTTTATCATGCTGTTTGCTG
>JAHJQO010000039.1 GCA_018819305.1 Nanobdellota archaeon | reverse complement strand
CTAAGCGTCTCAAAAGACGCTTAAATTTATTAATAAGTCTTTCTTCTTTTGCCATTGGGCGAACACCTCAGATGTTTGCCCCCCAGCTAGCCTAACGGCTAGCTGGCTTTATAAAACTTATAGATTCTGGACGGTTCCGTTCTCTAGAAGTTTTTCTCCTCTGAACCTGCCAAATTACAAGTGCTAATATCACAGCAGCGGCAATAATTAAAATCCAGATAAAAACAGGGATTTTGCTAGGTTTTCCTGGCTCTTCTGTTAATTTCTCGCTTATTATTACAACAAATGATTCAGTTCTTATCTGATCATTATACATAAGAGTAATACTCATCTCATATTCTCCAGGTTTCATACCTGTAGTGTCAAAAAAACCTGTGGCTTCTTTTTCCTCATCTGCCAGGATTGAAAATACAGGCATTTCATTCTGTCTACCATCTATTTCAATAAACCCAGAAACACCAAGTTCTGTATTCCACTCATTATAAGCTTTAAAGACAATCTTGTTAATCTCATTTGCCTTTAATTGCCTGGTAATTAACTCTCTGATTCTTACTAAGGATTCACCAATATTAAATTGAGTTTCATATTTTTTTTCGAGCCCGTCATAATAAGCAGTAACAACAGCACGATAACTGCCTCTTGGCAAAAGTATTGTTTGCTGAGTTTGTATCTCAATATCAGAATTGCTTTCAATACTTATTTTTCGTGTGGTAAGTTTTTGTAAGAATTTATTTTCAGAATCATAAATATCAACTTCAGCCCATGTCTGTGTAATATCTTCAGAACCGAGATTGTCAAAAGTCACATAAGACACAACAGGAGTTCCTTCATCAACATCCAAGACTCGAAAACCAAGAGAAAGATATTTTGCAGGATATGGCACTCGAATGTTTAATGGCATTTTTGGAGAAATATAAGCAGAAAACATGCTATCACCTGGCTCAGTAAGCACAGGAGTTATTTTAATAAAACCAGTATGAACTCCGGGTTCTAGCTGCGCAGGAAATTTTACAATCACATTAAAAGGAACTTCATACACCTCTGATTTTACATCTACTATTGGTTCTTCAAAAAAGATTAAGTTTGCAATGTCTCCTCCTGCACCGATGTTTGCCTGAAAAGAATTATACTCTGAATTTAATATATTAACTTGAAATTCAACTGATGAGCCAGGTTCAAAATTAAGGATTTTTTTTGCAGGACTTATTCCTAAACTAAAAACCAAGGTGCTGCTAATTATAAAAATAATAATAAACAAAGACAATTGCAGTAATTTATTTTTAATATTCATCATTTCGGTTCACCTTATTCTTTTGAAGTAATTCCCACCTCTAAATCACTGGATTTTGTTCCTGCACCTTCACCAGGAGGAATTGTTATGTCAAGTTCTAAATCAGCTTCATCATTATTATCTACATATGACAAGTTACAAAATATTCCTTGAGCTGAAGTCTGCATATTGGCCCATGTGGTTTGCGAACATCCTGCAACATAGCTTCCTGACTCATTTTCCTCAGCCTGAAACCTAAAATAAGCAGTATTCATAGCCACACTGTCAAACAAAGCAGTTGCATTAACAGTAACATTCAGAATAACATTTCCTGTGTTTCTTGCCACCAACGGAGTTGGGCTTTCATCAGTAGTATCATCATTATCATTATTATTCATTTCTCCAAATGAAGTTGAATTGATAATTAATGTTAGCTCTGCCCTGCTTGGAATCTGAAATGTGAAATTCGAAGAAATATTGCAGGCATCATAAATATCACAGGCACTAACATTCCATACATAATTTGTGTCAACACATAAAGCATTGGCAACAGTATAATTCGTGGTTGAAATTCCATCAACATTCAGTTTGCATGCATCATCACAAGCACCACAACCTATTGTCAAGTTATAATCAACAACATCACCATCAGGGTCTGTGCTTGTGCTCCAATTGAAATTAGGTTTTCTTTCATTAACAGAATTATTTGCATCTGCAGGATAATATAGTGTGGGCTTTGTAGGAGCACTGTTATTTAAATTGCAACAAATCTTCTGGTCATATTCTGAACAATTTGCTACATGAGCATTTGTTGTATTGTCACCTTCAGTGCCCGCCATACTTAAAACACAAGCTTGACCTGCACCACAGCTACCTGTAGGAAATGAGCAATATACTTGTTTCCAATCACTGCTAAGACAAATTGGAATGCTATAATTATCAGCTGAAGGAATTTCTACATGAGCATTTGTAAGGTTAGAGATATTCATAACTGTGGCATTACCAGGACAAATACCTGTAATATTAATGCTACTGTTGGTATTATTGCAGCATAATGAGTAAGCATAGCTTGTATAACTTGCATTTTGAACATGAGCATTGTTAAAACCGCCAGAATCATTCTTAAGACCTATGAGCCTGACTCCAGAAGTACAAGAATTTCCACTTACAATTGTGCATTGCAAATCATTGACAGCCATTACAAAAAAAACTATCAAAAATATAAAAAACAATAAAGATATGGCAAGCAATGACAAATATTTCCTCATCTAAAAAACCACCCTTCATATAATACTATTAAAAAGATTATTAAATAAGAGGTTATATAAAGCTTTTTATTGATTAACAAGAATCATCATTAACTTTAAAAGAATCATCATTAACTTTAAATAAGATACTTGATTTTCAATAAAAATAACAAGGTGAAATTATGAAAATACTTGGCTTGGATATTCAACTGCTGAATCATGCCAGTGTCAAAATAAAAAACAGAAAAACAGTTTATATAGACCCATTTGAACTATCAGAAAGCTCTGAGCTTGAAAAAGCAGATGTTGTATTAATAAGCCATGCGCATTATGATCATTGCAGTCCAAAAGATGTTGAGAAAATCAGCAATGAAAACACTATTATTATCACAGTTACAGACTGTCAGAGCAAACTAAGCAACCTAAAAGTCAAAGGAATTGCTATTATTGAACCTGGCAAGACACTAAAAATCGGACCAGATGAAACAGTCAAAGCAGTTCCTGCTTATAATATTAACAAATGGAAAAGCGAAGGAGTTCCTTATCATCCAAAAGAAAATGCATGGGTTGGATTTATTGTAGAAATGGATGGAGTCAAAGTTTATCATGCAGGAGACACTGACTTAATTCCTGAAATGAAAGACATTGAAACCGACATTGCCTTGCTGCCAGTTGGAGGAACATATACAATGACGGCCATAGAAGCTGCAGAAGCAACAAAGACTTTCAAAAGCTGTAAAATAGCAATTCCCATCCACTATGGTACGATTATTGGCAATGCAAGTGATGCTGAAACTTTTAAGAATAATGCTGGCTGTGAAGTTAAAATTTTAATGTGAGGATTAGACTATGTTAAGAACAAATACATGCGGAGAATTAAGAGCAAAAGATGCTGGCAAAAAAATAACTCTATGCGGCTGGGTAGATGCTCATCGTATACAAGGCAAACTAAGTTTTATAATGCTTAGAGACAGATATGGAATCACACAAATATTTGTGAATCCTAAAATCACAAAAGAAATTGGGGAAATTAGAAGAGAAAGTGTTATTCAGGTCAAAGGTGAAGTTAAAAAAAGACCTGATAATCAGATTAAAAAAGAACTTGCTACTGGAGAAATCGAAGTCAGTGCTGACGAGGTTAATATTCTTTCCAAAGCAGCACCTCTTCCATTAGAGCTTGATGAAAGTGTCTCATCAACAGAAGAAATCCGGCTGAAATACAGGTACCTTGATTTAAGAAGACCAAGAATGATCAAAAATTTGACTCTTCGACATAAAGCTATTCAGTTTATCAGAGATTATCTTGACAAAAAAGACTTTTTAGATGTTACCACACCAATTCTTACAAAATCAACACCAGAAGGCGCAAGAGATTACTTGGTGCCTTCAAGAATTCACAAAGGAAAATTCTATGCTTTACCACAGTCGCCGCAACAGTACAAGCAGCTGCTCATGGTTGCAGGTATTGACAAGTATTATCAGATTGCTCCTTGTTTTAGAGACGAAGACTCAAGAGCAGACAGATGTCCTGGTGAATTTTACCAGCTGGACCTGGAAATGAGCTTTGTAGAGCAAGAAGACATTCTAAAGATAACTGAGGACTTATTTATAAAAATGGTTGAAAAAGTTTTCCCAGACAAAAAAATAAGCCAGATTCCTTTTCCAAGAATCAGCCATAAAGAAGCAATGGAAAAATACAAAAGCGATAAGCCCGATATTCGAAAAAACAAAGATGACAAAAATGAGCTGGCTTTTTGCTGGATATTAGACTTTCCTCTTTTTAACAAACAGACAGAAGAAGATTTTTTCCATGGTGCAGGCCAGGAATGGGGACCTTCTCATCACATGTTCACAGCTCCAAAAGAAGAGCATCTTCATCTGCTTGACAAAGAGCCTGGAGAAGTCAGGTCTTATCAGCATGACTTAGTGCTTAATGGTTTTGAAGTCGGCGGCGGAAGCATAAGAATTCATGATCCAGATGTGCAGGCCAAAATCTTTGACTTGATTGGATTTGATGAAAAACAGAAAAAAGAATTTGCACACCTGCTTGAAGCATTTACTTATGGTGTCCCTCCTCACGGAGGAATTGCTCCTGGAATTGACAGACTTATAATGGTAATCCTTGGAGAAGACCACATAAGAGAAGTGATTGCTTTTCCAAAAGACAAAAGTGCTAAAGACCCTGTTATGAATGCGCCATCTGAAGTGACCAAAGGACAGCTTGATGAACTTGGTTTGAAGATTGATAAAAAATGATTTTTTATTTCTTAAGAAAATTCCAACCATACCTATTGATATGATCACCAAGTTTGCCTATTTTTTCAGCATATTCTTCTATAATTTTATAATCATAAATATCCGGGCAAAAATGTTTTGTCCAAATTTCTCTCAAAAATGTTAAATCCAATAGATCTTGGTTTTTTAATTCTGGAAATTTTTGTACTAATCTTTCAAAGTTAGGTGAACCAGGTAATATTGCCATTGGGGAGCCATTTGACACACGGACATCTGAGATTTCTCGTATATCCTGAGCAAATTTTAAAGTTTCATCTAATGTTTTTCTTGTTTCTCCTCTTTCTCCCAACACATAAGAAGTAAATATGGGAATATTATTTTTAGAAATTAGTTTAATCGCTTTATACATTTGCTCTTTTGTTGTTTGCTTATTCATTTTTCTTAGAATTTCATTATTAGCAGATTCTATGGCTGCAAAAATCATTTTCACTTTTAATTTTTTCAAGAAGTCGAAAGCATCCTGATTAATATCTGAAAGGTTGTCATATACACTAAAGCTTAAGTCTTTCAAACTTTTAGGTCTTGCAGATATAAGTTGTTCAAGAAATTGTTTGTTTCCTGTCAAAGAATCACCCCAATCCTTAACATAATTAAATCCATAATCCTCAACAGCTTTACTAGTGAAGTTCCAAAATTTTTTTGTATCACGAAAGTACAAAGAGGAAGTAATTGAACAAAAACTACAAGGACCATATTTATCTCTTTTGGGGCACCCCTCATGAGTCATAGCTGACATAGGTTTATCTGGGAAGTCAGGATAAATTTTTTTATGATTCTCAAAGTATTTTTCGAGTTCTAATAGAGAATAATCTAAAGATGGTAATTCATCAAGTGAAATCCTTTTACCAAGAGAATTTTTTCTAATTTTTTTGCCATCTCGCCAGATAAGATTCTGTACTTTACTCTTGTCTTTGAAGGTTAAGTATTGAAGAAATGCTTTCTCTCCTTTATCATAAATCACAGCATGAACATAAGGTCGATTCTTTAATATTGTTTCTCCATAGTAAGTCGCATGAAGACCCCCGAAAATGACTTCTGAGCCATTAGATTCTGCTTCTTTGGCTATTTCAAGTGCGTGTGGATAGTTAAAGCTTGTACAACTTACGCCTACAACAGCCGTATGATGATCTAATTTTTTTATTAAATCATCATTATTAGGATAAAGTTCACCATCCCAAATATTAATTTCAATATCATGGAGATAATTTTTAACATAAGCTGTAATGTTTAAGAGTGTAAGAGGCCAATATATATCATTATGTGCTCCACAACCAACTATTGTTCTTGGGTAAAATAATTGAATTTTCATGTTTACTAATCGACGAGAGACAACAAGTCTTTACATAAATAACTATGCTGTCCCAAATAAGGACAACATATTTAAATACAAAACAACTGCTTGTCTGTGTGTTAAAAGAAACCCTGAAAAAAATTGGATTATCCAAAAAGGAAGTGGATTTTTATCTTCTTATTATGAAGCACAATGAGATTACAGCCAGCCACATATCTAAAATAAGTGGAGAATCCAGAACACATATATATGACACAATAGCTAAATTATCAGAAAAAGGTCTTGTTAGTCATGTAGTGAAAAATAATGTGAAATATTTTAGAGCAACTGACTCAAATAAAATCATTGATTATTTGGAAGAAAAAAAGAGCAAAATAAATGAAGAAAAAAGAGATGTTTTGCAAATATTACCAGAACTTAAGAAAATTCAAAAAGAAAATCCTGAAAATATTCGAATTGAAGTGTATGAAGGAAAAGAAGGAATAAAAACCGTAATGAATGATTTGATAAGAGAAGGGAAAAATTTTGTCACTTGGGGTGCAACAAACAAAGTAAAAGAATATCTCCCGGATTTCTTTATTAATAAATATCTCAATGAAAGGAAAAAGAAAAACATAAAAGCAAAACAATTATTCACAGATATTCATGGAATATTAAAAACTCCTCTTTCTGAAAACAGAAAACTGCCAAAAGAATTTGCTACACCCACAACCACGGCAGTTTACGGAGATAAAGTAACTATTTGGCTTTGGCTGGAAATTCCTAGAGTTATTTTAATAGAAAATCCGGAATTAGCTACATCATATAAACAACATTTCGGACTAATGTGGGAAAGTGTTAAAATAATGAGAGGGGAAAAATGAGTGCATTCTCCAAACTCAAAGCTTTCTTAGATAAAAACAATGTTTCTTATGAGTTTAAGGAACATGAAGCTGTCAGAACAAGCGAAGAGGCCGCAGCCGTGCGCGGCGACGACATACGCATTGGCGCAAAAGCCATGATTCTAAAAGCAGATGATAAATTTGTTATGATTGTCTTGAGTGCTGCTCTTAGGATTGATTCAAAAAAACTAAAGGAAATTCTGAATGTGAAAAAGCTAAGGTTTGCAACGCCTGAAGAAGTAATAGAAAAAACAGGCTGTGAACCAGGGGGTGTGCCTCCTTTTGCAAATGTTTTTGACCTTGATTTGCTGGTTGACAAAAGTATTGTACAAAACGAGTATATGGCTTTTAATGCAGGAGAAAGAACCAAATCATTAAAAATAAAGACAAAAAATTATCTTGAGCTTCTGAAGCCAAGAATAGAGTATTTTTCTACTCAATAATTGCCTGATAATCATTTATAATCAGGGTATTGTCTACTTAATGAAGGATGCGTCACCCCCACCACATCAAGCATTAGGGTATGCAAATCTTGTCGACGGTGATGTGGTAAGGGTTGGCTCCCTCGGAGTGTCGCATAGCATCATTCATTCGCAAAGATGACAAT